>NZ_VUMX01000010.1:0-74136 GCF_009695985.1 Lactobacillus porci | reverse complement strand
ACTGACAGTTCTGTATAATTCATAGTAAGAAGGGCTCCCCATGTTTTTGTCGTTATTAACATTGTAAGGGACAACCCTTCTTTTTTTGTTATCTAATTTCTATTTACACAAGAATTTATACTGAACCCAATTTCTTCACCAAACTCCACAATTATATTCACAATTTCGCCATATAATTTGCGTACTATATAACCATAGACAGAAGCAAGAAAGCTTCTCCTCTATATCTAAATTTCTTTTTTATTTTTCTTTCCTCTTACACACAACACACATAACACAAAAAGCCGTCAGCTCAATTCGAGCTGGCGGCTTTTGCTTGTCGCTGATTCTTTTTCCAGTCTTACCAGATCTTGACGCGCTTGTCAACTTCCAGGTACATCCCGTCGCCTGGCTTAACGTCAAAGGCCTCATAGAATTGGTCCTGGCATTGGGCTTGGACGTTGGCCCGCAGTGGACCTGGGGCGTGGACGTCGACGGAAACGATCATCTTGATGGCCGCTTCCAGGGACTTTTGCGCCCAAACGCGGGCCCAGTTGGCGTAGAATTCCTTCAAATCGTTGCCGCCTTCTTGTTCGCAGGCAGTTACGGCCGCGGTCAAGCCGCCCTGGTCGGCAATGTTTTCAGAGACGATCTGCTTGCCCTTCAAGGTGGTTGGACCAAACTTCAGGCCATCGAACAAGTCAACTTCGGCCTGAGTCCGCTTGGCGAATTCCTTGTAGTCAGCGTCAGTCCACCAGTTCTTCAGGTTGCCGTATTCATCGAACTTGGCCCCGTTGTTGTCAAAAGCGTGGGAGACTTCATGGGCAATTACGGCCCCGATCCCGCCGTAGTTGGCGGCCCGGCTTTGGTCGGCGCTATAGAACGGCGCCTGCAGAATGGCTGCCGGGAAGGTGATGTCGTTTCTCTGCGGGTCGTAGCAGGCGTTGACCATGTTCCCCGGCATCAGCCAGACCGTCCGGTCAACTGGCTTGTGCAGCTTCTCCAGGCTGTACTTGATGCTTTCCTTGGTCATTTCGCGCTCGTTGGAATAGAGGCTGCCGCCTTGGCCGGCCGGCACAACCTGCAGACGGTTGTAGATGTCTTCGATCTTGTCTGGGTAGCCGACTTTAAGGATCAAGGCCTGCAGCTTGACGATAGCCTGCTGCTTAGTAGCTTCGGACAGCCAGTCGTTCTTGGCCAGCCGGTCCTCGTAAACGGCCAGCATCTTGTGGATCATGTCGATGATGTCCGCTTTGGCTTCATCCCCGAGGTACTTCTTCCCGTAGTAAATGCCCACTACTTCGCTAAAGGCACTGTCAGCCAGACGGTAGGCCTGCTTGACCCCGCTGGCCAGTTCTGGCTGGCCGGACAGGGCCTGGCTGAATGGGAAGGCGGCTTCTCTGAAGGCCTGAGACAGGTAGGAAGCAACGCCGTTGATGAACTTGGTCAGGATCCAGCCCTTGATTTCCGCGAAGCTGTCCGCGTTAAGCAGCTGCTCTGCCCCATCCAGGTAGCGGGGTTCAGTGTTGATGATAACTTCTGGCACTTCACCCAGGTACCCTTCCAAGTAGCCCTTCATATCGAAGGAGCTAAACTTCTCCAAGAAGTCCACGCTCTTCATCGGATTGTACATGGCTGGGTAGTCAGCCCATTCTTCGCTGGACTTGACGATCTTGGACAGCTTCTTGTCGTAGGCCAAGGCGCCGGCAACGTATTCCGCGGCTTTGTCATCTTCAACGCCAGCCATCTTGAACAGCTGCAGGCTTTGCTTCTTTAACACGTCCAGCAGCTTTTCCGCGTCAGGGCTCTGATAAGTAGTCGTGTCTGGCAAAAAGGTTGACGGGCCGCCAAAGTAGACCGCATTAACCTTGGTATTCTTCATGTCCGCGTCGATAGAAACGGAGAACGGCACGGCAAAGCCAGCCTTAGCCAAGGCTGGAGCCTGCCGGTTCAAGTCGCTCCAGTCCTTGATGCCTTCCAAAGCCTTTAAGTCAGCTTGAATCGGCTCCGCGCCATCGCTGTCGCGCTTGTCGAAGTCCCGGGCCAGCTTGTAGAGCTCAACGGCCTTATCCATGTTGGCCAGGTCTGGAACGGCTTTTTTGCCATCGGCAAAGTCAGCGAAGTCGGCCATCAGCCATTTTTCCACGTTGTCAGCAATCTTGACAAAACTCCCCATGCTGGAGCGGTCAGCTGGAATTTCCAGCTTGTCCAGATATTCTGAGTTTACGGCCAAGTACAAGTTGTCTTGCGGACGGGCTTGCAGATCTGGGACAGTCGTGTCGCCTGCGCCTCCGCGTACGTTTTGTTTAATCATTATGCCTCCTGAATTGCGATTATCATTATTTAACTAGCAGCCTTGCTGGCCGACGCCACAAGCCGCGCCGGCCGCTGCCTTTTCCTGCTTGATCTTCTCCATGGCTTCATCGGCTTCCGCCGGCCAGATTGGCTCAAAGCCCTGTTTCCGCAGGTAGCCTTCCCAGTCAGTGAAAACCGTCCCGTCTTCCTTGACGCAGGCGGGAATGCCCAAGTCATGGACCGCCTTTAGATGATCAAAGACCGGGTTTGTGTCGCGCAGCTGGATGAAAGCTTTCATCTTTGGCATTGACGCGAAAATGTTCACGAACCGGTAGCCGATCCCGTACTTCTTAAAGCTTGCCTCGCAAGCAATGCAGTCCGGACAGATCTTGGTGCCATATACTGTCAGCATAGTTTTTCCTCCGTTTCATCATTTTGTTATCTATTTTACATTTTTGCGGCAAAGAGTGACACCAAAGTGCTTGATCAAGCAAAAAAAGAATCCATTGCTGGATTCTTTTGCGGCTTTGCCAGGGGCAAAGCTTTGCTTTTTAAGCTGCTGGCTTTTTCCTACTTATACAGCTGCAGCTTATCCTTCATCTTGGACCGCAGCGGAATCAAGAAGAACAGACAGAGGAAAATGCCGGCACTGGCGACGATGAACATGGCCTTGTAGCCAAAGAGGTCGATCAAGGTCCCGCCAAACAGCGGCCCCAGGGCCCGGCCCACCCCGCTGGCCACCAAGGTCAAGCCTTGGTACTTGCCCTTGCTGGTGTATGGCGACATATCGTTGACCAGGGCGGGAATGGCGGAGAAGGCCGTCGATTCGCCCAAGGTCAGGATTGACATGGAGAGCACGAAGCCCGGGTAGGTCTTGGCAAAAATCAGAGTCAGCCAGGAAATGGCAAACATGAAGACGCCAAAGAAGATTTGGTGGTAGATCGTCTTGAAGATTCCCGGGAAGCGGGCCAGGATCAGCTGGACGATCACGATGATGCTGGCATTGATGGTCCACAAGGTTGAGTACAGGTGGAAGGGAATGCCCAGGCTGACCATGTAGACCGACAGGTTGGACTCCCAGTTCATGTACATCAGCCAGGTCACGCCCAAGGTAATGTAGAAGCCCATCGTCATCATGAAGTTGGCCTTTGGCATTGGCTCCGTCTTTGACGGGGCCTGGCCGGCGGCCTTACGGGCCTTGCGGCGGTCATGGTAGGCAATGATCGGTCTGAACTTGAAGATCGCGATCACGCCGCCAATCGCGTACAGCAGGCTGGCAATAATGAACAAGAGCTCGATCGAATAGTCATACAGGTAGCCCACGATCAAGGTCCCGATTACCACGCCCAAGTTTTGGGCAAAATACAAGATGTTGAAGACGTAGCGGCCCGGGTACTTGCGCAGGCTGGTCGCGATCGAATTGATCACGGCCCCGTCCCAGCCGCCTAGGAAGCCAGTACAGATCAGCCAGAACCAGTAGATGGGCCAACCGTGGAAGAAAGCCATCAAAAGCAAAATGACGGCATCCGTCAGCATCCCGCCCACGATCAATGGATACGGATTCAAGCGGTCAAACAGGCGTCCGCCCAAGGTCGAGCCAACCATGTTGGCGGCACAGTTGCAGAAAAGGACGATCCCGATTACCGACAGGCTGATGCCCAAGCGCTTGTTCAAGTAGACCGAAGTCAGCGGCCAAATAAAGCTGGCCCCGATCCAAGTGGCCAGTTCAGCCAGCAGCAGCCAAGGCAAGCCGATTTCTTTGCCGCCCTTTTCACCATGTTGCAATCTCATTTTTTCTCATCATCCCCCTTTTTACGCATTGCTAAAACTGACAAGTTCTCAAGCTTAGTTTATCAATTAAAAAAACGACTTGCAAAAACAAGTTATTTTAAGTTAACAGGGGGAAGCAGCTCTCTGCTGTGAATAAAAAGGCTTCTAGAAGTTTTATCACTTCTAGAAGCCTTTTATATTCGTTAGAGTCCTTTTCCCAGACTCGTCTTTTCTCCCAAAACCAATGTCTTACATTGCCTTTTATGCTTCCGGCTTCCGTTCTTCCTTCAGCAGGTCAACGATTTCCGCCAAGTATTCAGCTTCTGGCGAAACCTTTGGCGCTTCCTCTTTCTCCTTCTTCGGCGTCAGCTTGTTGATCGCCTTGACCAACAGGAAGATCACGAAAGAAATGATCAGGAAGTTGACCACGGAGTTGATGAATTCCCCGTATTTGAACTTGGTATCACCGATCTGCAAGATCAGGTTGGACATGTCAATCTTGCCCACGAACAGCCCGATCAAGGGGTTGATCAGGTTCTTGACCAGCGAGTTGACGATGGCCGTGAAGGCAGACCCCATGATCACGCCGACTGCCAAATCAATAACGTTGCCTCTGGCAATGAAAGCTTTAAACTCTTTAATCATGATAATACTCCCAAAAATTTGCGCTTTTCAGCATTAATTCCTGTCAAGTATATCATATTTTCTTTAGAGCTCCTTTTTATTGCCCTGCAGACCGCGGACATGGGTGGCATCCTGAAGGACTTCCAAGACGCCCAGGTATTGGCCTTGCTGATCGCGCACGGCAATGTACTGGATGTACACGAAGCGGCCCCGGAGCTCAAACCAGAATTCATGCTTGTCCTTTTTGCCACTGCGCAGGTCAGCCACGATCTGCTTGACCTTGGCCACGCTCTTGGGCATGTGGATGCTGAAAAGATTCATCCCCAAGTCATTGGCTGAGTGCGGATAGAAGCCGCAATTGCCGCCAAAATAGCGGATGATGTCGTCCTTATCGACAAACGCCAGGTCAAAGGGCAGCAGATCCAAAATTGCGGACAATTGGTCAAAATTCAGTCCTCCTTGGGCAAACTGCAAAAAGACCTGGCCTAGAGCCGCCGGCCCCTTGCTGGAGGAAGCTGCCGGAGCGACCGACAATTGAGCATCATAATTGGCTTTTTCATTGCCGCCCAGCTGGCCGGCAAAGGCACTGATCTGCTCATTCCAGTTCTTGGCCAGCTGGTCCAGGTCGCGCGGCTTTTTGGCAAAATCCGCCAGCTCCTGCTGGCTCGGCCGCCAGTTGACCGGCGGATTGATCAGGGTATAGCCAAACTGCGGCTCATCCTCTTTAACCTTGCGCCAGTCATCCGGACTAGCCACGTCAGCCAGCAAAGGCACCATGATGGCCTCTTCCTTGAAGATCATTTCCGTGACCTCCTTGGCCGCCCGCTTGACCTTCCGGCTGAGCTCTTCTAGATCAGGTGCTTCTTCCTCGGCACAGGCCGCCGCCTCCCTGATCCAGCCACGGATGTCGTCATCTACGCCCCACATGACTTGCGGCGGGGCGGTAATCCCGTACTTGGTCATCAAGGGGAAAATCGAAATCTCTTTCCGGGCATAGTGCTTGCCAATCGTCCGCAAGTCCGCCAGCTCCTGGCGGATCCTGGCCAAAACCGCGGTCCGCGGGTCTTGGACGTACTTGTCCAGGTCCGGCAAAAGAGCATCATTCACCAAGCTGGCAATAACCATGTTCTCCAGCTTGAGCGTGTGCACGGGGTGACCGGGCCGGGCAAAGGCCGGGCTCTCCTTGCTTTGCCCAATCGCTCCCCTAAATACTTCCGCGTGCACGGTGCACAGGTTCTGGATCTCAGCCGGATTCAAGCCGCCGGCAATCAAGGCCCGCTCGGCCTCAGTGATTTCACGGACGGAAACTTGGTCAAAAGCTGCCTTAAATCTGGCCTTGGCCTGGTCAAAGTCCCCATCTTCCTGCAAAATGCGGAGGATTTCGGCCAGCTTGGCCTTCCGCTCCTCCAGACTCATTTGTTCAGTCATCAGTCTTGCACCTGGTATCCTTTCGCTTGCAGCAGCTGCTTTACTTCTTCCAAGTCAAAACCCATGGCCTGGCAACCCAGGCGCAGGTTCATCACCCGGCCGACTGTCTGCAGCATCCCCGGCTGCTTGATCCGGTCAAAGCCAATCGCCGCCATGTCATCCACAAAGCTGGGATACCGGTCCGCCAAAGTCTTGATCGGCGTCCGCGTATCAAGCTTTTTCACTGCTGCAGGCGCTGGCTGTTCCTGCCCGCTGATCCCCAGGGCCGCTTTGGCACTGGCTGACAGGCGGGCTGGTGACCAAACGGGGTACCAGACCAGCTTGACGGCTGCCTCCGTGATTCCTGGCACCTGGCACACGGCTGCTTTGATCTGCTGGTCCAAATAATCGCTTAAGGGGCAACCCATGGTCGTCAGCGTCATCGTGACCGTGCAACGGCCAGCTTCTGTGATGTCAACTCCATAGATCAGGCCCAGGTTGACCACGTCCACCAAGAGTTCCGGGTCTTCTACTTCCTGGAGCTTTTCAATGACCTGGTTTGCCAGGCTGAGCTTGTCTGCAATCATGCTTGCCTCCTTTTTAGCGAATCAGCTTGTCCCAGATGACCGGGTGCTGGTCCGGCGTCGCGAAGGACTTCTGCACGTCAATGATCCGCTGGTTGCTGGATCCTCTAAACTGCAGGGTCAAGTCCTTCAAGTTGTCCATAAAACGGCCATCGACCAAAATATCGATGTTGTGCAGCATCTTCAGCTTGTCAGGCGTCTCCTGGAGCAACTCCTCCCAGGTGTAGCCAGACCAGGACCAGATGTCCTTGTCATGGCCGAATTCCTTTCTGACCCGGTCGATGATCCGGTTGCAGACCCAGGTGTTCAAGAATGGCTCTCCGCCCAGCAGGGTCAGCCCCTGCACGTAAGGCTGGCTGATGTCGTTGATGATCTGGTCTTCCAATTCCTGGGTGTAAGGGCGGCCGTAGTTAAAATTCTGGGCAGCCAGGTTGTAGCAGCCTGGGCAGTCAAACAGGCAGCCTGACACGTACAAGGAGCAGCGGACCCCTTCCCCGTCAACGAAGTTGAAGGGCTTGTAGTCGGCAATCTTGTGCTTGCTGTAGTCCTCGGAAATCCATTCGCCCGGCTTGGGATTCTTGGGCATCCGCTTCATCTTCTTGACCCGCTTGCCTTCCTGGCCGGCCTTCGGCTTGTATTGGTCCGGGTTGACGAAGACCGTTTCCCCGTCAACGCTGATTCTGATCAGGTTGTCGCGGACATCCGGTCCTTCTTGCTGGTTTTTGTCTTTTTCTGGCATCTTTGTTTCCTCTTTTCAAAAAGCAAAATAGGCAATGGAACAAATCCCATTGCCTATCTCATGCTCGCCTTTTAGTATTGGCTGTTCTTCAGCTTTTCCGCGTTGGCTTCCTCGTCAACCATGCCCAGGGTCATGTGCTTTGCCCGGTGGGCAATTTCTTCATGACGGCCGTGAACCATTGGCCGCTTCAGTGGGTTGCCCAAGTAGCCGCAGGTCCGCTTGACGCAGTCGCAGGTTTCTGGGTTGTGGTTGCCGCATTGCGGGCACTCAAAGCCTTTGGCCGTGGCCTTGAATTCACCGGCAAAGCCGCATTCGTAGCACTTGTCGATTGGCGTATTGGTCCCCAAGTAGCCGACCTTGTCGTAGGCCCAGTCCCAAACGGCTTCCAGGGCTGCTGGGTTCTGCTTCAGGTTCGGGTACTCGCAGTAGTGGATGAAGCCACCAGCCGCGTATGGCGGGTAGTCCTTTTCAAAGTCCAGCTTTTCAAATGGGGTTGGGTGCTTGCGGACATCATAGTGGAAGCTGTTGGTGTAGTATTCCTTGTCCGTGATGTCCTTGACCTTGCCGAACTTTTCCGTGTCCAGACGGCAGAAGCGGTCAGTCAAGCTTTCGCTTGGCGTGGAGTAGACGCTGTAGTGGTAGTGGTTTGGATCTTCCTTTTCCCACTTGGCGCAGGCATCGTGCAGCTTCTTGACCACTTCCAGGGTGAACTGCTTGGCTTCTGGGTTATGTTCCCAGTTTGGCCCGTAGAAGACCGTGCCGACCTCGTAAAGGCCAATGTAGCCCAGGGAAACCGTGGCCCGGCCGTTCTTGAAGAAGTCGTTGACGTCGCCGTCATCGCCGACCCCCTTGCCGAAGGCGCCGTATTCATACAGGGTTGGAGCGTTGACCGGCTTAGCTTCAGTAACCCGGTGGGCCTTGAATTCAACGGCTTGCCGGCACAGGTGCAGGCGGTCGTTGAAGATCTCCCAGAAGCGTTCCATGTCCCCTTCGCTCTCCATTGCGATTCTTGGCAGGTTCAGGGTCACGACGCCCAGGTTCATTCTCCCGGAGTTGACTTCCTGGCCGTTTTCGTCCTTCCACCCTTGCAGGAATGACCGGCAGCCCATTGGGGCCTTGAAGGAGCCAGTGATGTCGATGATCTTGTCGTAGCTCAAGATATCTGGGTACATCCGCTTAGTCGCGCATTCCAAGGCCAGCTTCTTGATGTCGTAGTTTGGGTCGCCTGGGTGCAGGTTCAAGCCCTTCTTGATCGTGAAGACCAGCTTAGGGAAGATGGCGGTTCTGTGCTCAACGCCCAAGCCTTCGATGCGGACTCTCAGGATGTCCTTTTGGATTTCGCGCTCAAGCCAGTTGGTGCCCAGGCCAAAGCCCAAGGTCGTGAACGGCGTCTGGCCTTGGCTGGAGAACATGGTGTTGATCTCGTATTCCAGGCTTTGCATTGCGTCGTAGATGTCCTTCTTGGTCCGCTTCTTGGCAAAAGCCTTGACCTTTTCTTCATCGTCGATGAATTCGCGCCCTTCTTCCAGGTGCTTCTCGTAGTTCTTCTCGGCGAAAGGCGCCAGAACTTGGTCGCAGCGGTCAAATGAGCAGCCGCCGTATTGGCTTGAGGCCACGCTGGTGATGATTTGGGCCACTTGGCTGGTTGCCACCCGGATTGAGTTAGGAACGTCCATGAAGGCGTTGCCGATCTTGAAGCCATGGTTGAGCATGTACTTGAAGTCGATCAGGCAGCAGTTGGACATTGGTGACAAAGGCGTGTAGTCCAAGTCATGCCAGTGGATGTCCCCGCGCAGGTGAGCCTTGGCGATGTGCTTGGGCATCATGGTCAGGCCGAGCGTCTTGCCAACCGTCCCAGCCGTCAGGTCTCTTTGGGTCGCGAAGACGTCTGAGTCCTTGTTGGCATTCTCATGGACGATCGTTGGGTCCTTGCGGATCAGCTTGGACAGGCGCTGCTTGGTGTCGGTCTGCTGGCGCCATTCTTCCTCGTCTTCCTGGCGCTTCTTTTCATATTCTTGAGCCTGGCTGCGGTAGCCAAGTTCATTCAGGCTTTCCTTGAAGGCCCGGTGTACTTCTTCGGCAGTGGCCGTGTCAGCGCCCAGCTTGTCGTAAACCTTGCTTAAAACGTCAGCCTTGATGTCTGAGTCGCCCAGACCCAGTTCTTCCAAGACGATTTCCAGCTTGAATTGTTCAAACTTAAAAGTCGCACCATCACGCTTGATAAAAGTTTTGGGTTCGTTGGCGAAGACAAGACTCTTCACTTCTGGAGCTGGCTTTAACATGACAATCATCCTCTTCTTAAAAAATATCTTCTTTGTAAACTGAATACGTGCTTGGCAGCTTTGGCAGCTGCTCCCCTTGCTCTTGGCAAGTTAGCCACAAGATAAAGCAGGTCTTGTGGATTATTTGTGGATAACCCCTATATCTTGGTCATCTGATGGATCTAGCATACCATAAAATACAAGATGTTGTGGTCTATACAAAGCCACAAAGGGCCCAATTCTCAAGTAAAAAATCAGTGCTGATGCCCCTTTGAGCCCGTATAGTTATTAAAAAAGAATATTTTTTATTTTTTGCTTTTTGTAAAGCGGCTTGGACTTTTTTAAATCCAGGTAAAAAGAAAGACGCCGGCCTTAGGCCAGCGTCTAAACAGCAGTTGCTTGCAATTGCTTTTACTCAGCTACTCAACTTTTTCGCCCACGATCTGCCGGCGGCCGCCTTCCTTGCCCTGGTACAAGTAGCGGTCGGCCTTGGTCAGCAGGTCGCGCAGGTCCTGGTTGTTTTGCGGGTGACCGAAGCAGTAGCCAATGGTCAGGGTCACGGGGCGCGGCGCCCCGTCGATATAGGCGCTGGCCACGCTGTCGGCCATCCGGCCCAATTCCTTGACAAACTGTTTGCGCGTCATGTGATTGGTGACGATCAAGAACTCATCGCCCCCATAGCGGTAAATGTCATTGCCAAAAAAGAGCCGGCCGGTCTGACCCACGATCCGGATGACCTCATCGCCGCACTTATGCCCAGCCAGGTCGTTGAAGTCCTTGAAGTGGTCCACGTCCAGCATGGCCACGCAGAGGTCCTTGTCCACGAAATAGCGGAAGTCATGCCGGAAGCCATAGCGGTTCTTGATCTCAGACAATTCGTCGATCACGCTCTGCTCGCGCCAGCCGCGGATGTCAAAGTCCCCAATGAACAAGGTTAAAGTCAGCAAAGACATGGTCAGCAGAAAATTGCTCATCCGCAGATAGATGAATT
This sequence comes from Lactobacillus porci, assembly GCF_009695985.1. Lineage (NCBI taxonomy): Bacteria > Bacillati > Bacillota > Bacilli > Lactobacillales > Lactobacillaceae > Lactobacillus > Lactobacillus porci. Next base: position 63,486 of record NZ_VUMX01000010.1, on the reverse strand, counting down.
TGGCGTTCATGACTATGGCCAGCAGGTAGATGACTTCAAAAGACACGGTCCACCAGAAGCGCTCCCCTAGTTCCCGCCAGCGGTGCCAAACGGCTCTGAGAGCGCCGTAGAGATAGAGGCAGGCTGACAGATCCAGGATCCAGTGCCAGGGGCCGTGGACAAAATAGCTGCTTGCGACCAACCGGTAGATCTTGTTCCGGCTGAAAGGAAGCAGCAACGCGGCAATGGCCAGCGCGTACGGCAGGCAGTAGATCAGCCAGCGGTCTTTTTTTAGCGGGCGTTCGCCAATGGTCAAAAACAAGGCAAACAAAAAGAACAAAAAAGAGATTGATGCAAAACTGATCTTCTGCACAATGCCGCAGAAAAACGGCTGCCATGAATTAGCATAAATATCGTGGTTGGCCATGTAAGTCCAACAAAAGCCGAAAAATGCCGAAAATAAGACGTTGACGTCCAAAAGCAGCAGGGCAATCGAGCTCCTGCGCTCCAAAGTCCAGGTAAAGCCCCGGCTTAAGCGAACGACGATCAATACCAGCAAAATAATGCAGGCGCATAAGTCAAAGGTCTCGTTGAACTTTCCCGGCGTGTAAATCACTTTCGTCCTCCTTTCGCAATCGCTTACACCAGATATTTTACTATATGTCCAGGAATATTTTACCATTTTTTCCGCAAAAAAACGCTAGCGATCATCACTAGCGTTTTAATGATCTTTACTTTTTTGAAAAGATTACTTGTTCTTTTCGAAGTACTGGCCCTTATTGACTTCAAAGTAGGTCTTGAAGCGCTTGTAGTAGTTGTGGAACATGTACTTCATCAAAAGCCAGCGCTTGAAGGAGCTGTCCTTGTCGTAGAAGACGGTCGTGCCCACCTTGCCGGCTTCAATCAATTTCAAAGCCTCGTCCTTGGCTGGATTTTCCACGGCGTATTCCTTGAAAATCTTCTCCGGAACGCCAAGCCAAAGCATGTGGGTGCTTTCCAGCTTGTTGCCGTAAACGGTCTCCTTGCCCTTCAGGGAGTCTTCCACGTAGTCGTCGATGTACCACTTGGCCAGGTTGTAGCCGTTCAGGGTCACGTAGAAGCTGGAGCGGCCTTGGCGGAGGTTGATTTCAAAGAACTTGTACTGGCCGTCGCGCTCGTCGAACTTGATGTCGAAGTTGGCCATCCCGGTGTAGTTGATCTTTTCCAGGAAGCTTTGCACCGTTTCGTAGAGCTTTTCATCGTATGCCGGCAGAATCGCCATGTAGTTGCCGATTGACTGCGGGGTCGGGTCTTCCAGCATTGGGTGGCCCAGGCACATCATCTTGACCTGATGATCCTTATCCACGTAAGCGTTCAGGACCCGCATGTGGGAGTCGTCGCCTGGGATAAAGTCCTGCAGGATCAGGTCTTCCTTGTAGCCGTTGGTGTAGATCTTGCCCACGATATCTTTGAACTCGGCAAAGTCCTTGATGACAAAGGCCTTCTTGCGGCCTTCAAACTGCACGTCCAGCCAGGAAACCGGGTCTTCTGGCTTCAAGGCCACTGGGAACTGGAACGGCACCTCTTCATAAGAGCCGTCTTGGTAGTCCTTCATGGTGATGATGTGGGTCTTTGGATATGGCAGACCGTATTCTTCACAGACTTCGTAGAAGCCTTCCTTGGAAATCAGCTTTTCCAGCATGTCGTAATCGATGTAAGGCACGATGAAGGTTCCTTCCAGCTCCGCCTTGTGCTTGGCCAAAAGCTCAGCGTAGCCGTCCCCGCAGGCGATCAGGATAACTGGCTCTGGGTGGTTCTGGTATTCCTTGATTTTTTCATTCATGACCTGCATAAAGCCAGGGTCTTCCGCAAAGCCCGGGTGGACTTCCACGTCGACGATCTTGGAATAGCGGGTAGCAGCCAGCTGGGTGGCAGCCCAGGCCTGCACCTTGATGCCATATGCTTCATTGAATGAGCGCGCCATGCCGTACACGTTGATGTCGCTGCCCAACAGAATTGGTGTAAATTTAGCCATTGGAAATAACTTGTTCTCTTTCTCTTTTTTGCTTTTTCTTCTCTGCTCGCTTTTTGACTACAGCAGCTTGCCTTGCGCGATCAAGGCTGCTACTTCTGGCTGCACGTGCTGGTACTTCTTCACGGTTTCATCGTAGTCAATGAAGAAAAGCTTGTACCAGACCAGGAAGGTGTAGATGGTCCAGATCTGCCGGCGGTGGGACCCGTCGCCCTCGTAGTTTTCGTCCAAGAGGTCCAGGATCTTCTTTTGATCAAAGATGTCGTTCACGAAGTCTTCGCTGAAGAGCTCTCTAACCTGCTTGTAGAAGCGCTCGTCCTGCAGCCACTGCTTGATTGGGGTTGGGAAGCCCAGCTTTGGCCGCTTGGCCCATTCGTCTGGCAGGACCTTTTCTGACGCCTTGCGCAGGGCGTACTTGGTGTCGTACTTGTTGACCAGGTACTTGGTTGGAATGGAGTTGGCCAATTCTGCGATCTTCACGTCCAGGTAAGGCACCCGGAGCTCCAGGGAGTGGGCCATGGAAATCTTGTCTGCCTTCTGTTCAATGTCATTGAGCATGAAGTGGTGCAGGTCGATGTACTGCATCTGCTTGACGTTGTCCAGATCCTTGACCTTCTTGAAGTCTTCCTGGTAGATGCCGTTGACCGTCAAATTGTTGCGGTAGCTTGGCTGCAAGATGGCGTTGGCATCCTTAGACGTAAAGATGGTCGGGTAGTCCATGTCGTAGATGACTGACTGGCCCACGTAGAATTCGCTTGGCTCAGCCAGGTTGGTGTACAAGTGGACCTTGCCTGGGAAGTTCGGCATCTTCTTGATCTTGTGGGCCAATTTGATCCGCTTGTTCTTTGGCAGCTGCTTCAGCTTGGAAGTAAAGACCTTGATGACGTTGTTGTGGGTGTGCATCCCATAGTTCACGTAGCCAGCAAACAATTCGTCAGCCCCTTCGCCGGACAAGGCAACCGTAACGTGCTTTCTGGCCAGCTTGCACAGGTACCACAAAGGAATGATTGACGGGTTGGCGTCTGGCTCGTCCATGTGGTACTGCATTTCCGGGAAGTCGCGCATGGCTTCTTCTGAGTCGACCTTGTCAGCGTAAAAATGCCAGCCGTTGATGTCGGACAAGGCCTTGGCCTTGGAGGCTTCATCGTAGGTGCTGTCGTCAAAGCCAATTGAGAAGACTTCGTCAGGGTCCAGCAGGGAGGTCAAGAAGCTTGAGTCCACCCCTTCGCTCAAAAAGGCCCCAACCTTAACGTCAGCGTTGCGGTAAAGGTCAACGGTTTCCTTCAAGTCTTCGTTGATCTTCTTGACCGTTTCCTCAAAGGACAGGCTGTTTTCCTTGTATTCCGCGTCCCAGTACTGGTGGGTCTTCATCTTGCCGTCCTTGTATTCAAACCAGTGGCCTGGCTGGAAGCGGTAGACGCCCTTGAAGAAGGTTTCCTTCAAGTCGTTGTACTGGTTCATCAGGTAAGGCTTGACGGCTTCAGTGTTCAATTGCTTCTTGAAGTGCGGGAATTCCAAAAAGCTCTTCAATTCTGAGCCGACGACCAAGTGACCATCCACGTCTTGGTAGTACATTGGCTTAATCCCAAAAAAGTCGCGGGCCCCGTACATGGTTTGGGTGTTGTTGTCCCAGATGATGAAGGCAAACATCCCCCGCACCCGCTTCAAGATGCCGTCCATGCCCCACTCTTCGTAGCCGTGCAGGATGACTTCCGTGTCCGCCTTGGTGGTGAAAGTGTGGCCGGCCTTAATCAATTCTTCCCGGAGTGGCTTAAAGTTGTAGATTTCCCCGTTGAAGATGATGGCCCGGCTGCGGTCTTCGTTGTAGATTGGCTGGCTACCGCCGCGCAAGTCGATGATGGACAGTCTCCGGAAGCCCAGGGCTACCTTGTCGTTGGTGTACATCCCATCGCTGCTTGGTCCGCGGTGCTTGATGGTAGCCATCATCTTGCCGATGGCCGCTTGCTTGTCATTAATTTCTGGATCATAAAAGGCGACAATTCCGCACATATCTGTTCTCTTCCTTAATTTGTTCTCGTTCTTATCTTTTGCTTGCTTTTATTGCCGGCTTTCGCCGTTTAAAGTCAACTCTATATTATAAAACAAGGACTCTAATGTTCAAAGAGTCCTTGCCAATTCTTAACCTTATATCAAAAACATTCGTCTTCTGGAAGCGGCTCCATAGCCAAAGACTTTGATCCGCCGCTTCTTCAAGTCGATATTGACGATATAGCCGGCAAATTCGTTCTGGTGGTCAATCTCCCGGTTGAGGTTCTTGTTGTACTTGGTGGTCAGCTGGTGGTTTGGCCCCATCAAGGCTGAGCAGTTGAACAAGATGTACTGGATCCCGTTGATCCGGTACTGGTCCTCCACGTGCCGGTGCCCGCAGAAGTAGGCGATGATCCGGGCATCTTCCACGCCGGTAAAGTCAAAGTCGTTGGTCAGGCGGAATTCCGGCGGCACGTCCTTGCTCGAGTGCATCCGCCCCTTTTCCTTCTGGTTAAAGGCCACCAGCAGCTCGTGCAGGGAGCGCCCATTGTACTTGAGGGCATTGCCGCCCTTGCGGTTGATCGGGTTGGCATGGCTCATCAAGACGATCTGTTTGCCGCTGGACTGCTGAAGGATTTCGATCAATTCCTGGATCTGGTCCTCTCTCACGCCCAAAGTAATCTTGACGTCGTGCTTCTTTTGCCCCTTCTCATCCAAGCGGTAAGGGATGTCAGAGGTGTTCAGGCTGATGACCCGCACGTGCCCGAAGTCAAACCAAGCTACCCCGTGCTGGCGGGAAATGTAGTGGATCCGCGGCTGCTTGTACATGTCCGGCCACATGATCTTTTCAAACTCCTTCTCCGGGAAGGAGGCCTTGAGGTCATGGTGCTCGTCGAACTTGTCGTTTTCATCGTGGTTGCCCTTGATCATCAAGTAAGGCACGCGAGCCGAGCGGAAGGAGTCGCGCAATTTCATCAGCTCGCTTTCGCTGATCAGGCCCGCGTCAGACCCGTCAATCCAGTCGCCTAGGTGGCACTTGAGGTCAAGCAGGCCCAGCTCATCCAGGTAGGAAAACTCGCGCACGTGCATCAAGCCGTTCCAGCCATAGAAGTCCAGGCTGTCCACGTTCTTGAAGTGGGTGTCGGTAATCACGCTGATGTTGACTGAATCCTCGCCTTCCCGGATCTCCCGCTTGACGTCAGCGACAAAGCGGCGCAGGTAGTCTTCCACGACATAGCGTCGGCCCGTCTTGCGGCTGCGGAAGGCCTTGAAGCGGTTCAGTTCTGGAATGAACTTCCGGTCGTATTCCGGCGCCAAAATGTCGGTCGACTCGGGACTGAGGGCCTGGTGCAGCACGCCCTGGTCGTCCTTGTACACCGTCAAAGTGAAGGGACGGTCGTCTGGCGTGGCGTCGCGGGCATCGACGTGATACTCGCCCACCGTCAGGTATTTCTGCATTGGATCCAGCAATTCGCCGCCATTCTTGCGCACGGTTCGCGTCTTGGAGGCCCCGATTGCCTTATCGATCATTCCCATTGTGTATTTAAACAAGTCCATTTTTATCCCTTACAGCCTAAAATCACAAAAAGCCGGACCTCAACAACCCGGCTCCTTATTCGTTAAAGATTTTCTGCCAACGCGTGGGCGGCCAAGCCCAAAGACAAAACCGCGTCCTTTGACAAAACGCTCTTCAGATCAGCGTCGGCAATGGCGTCAACCGCGCCGATCACCTTCAAGCCGTAAACCAGGACATGCAGGTCAGTCCGTGGCACGTAGTTGCCTTCGACGTAAGCATTCTCGTGGTTGTAGGTCAGGTTGATCACGTCCTTGTCGACGAAGCCGTCAACGTGGTTGGTCAGAATCCGGTCCTGCAGATCACCCAGCTTTTGCGTGAGGTTGGTCAGGGTCAGCAGGTGGTCGCTTTCGCTTTCATAGTATTCGTCTTCAGTGCGGTCGAAGTAGCTCGCTACCGGGTAGTTCAAAACGCCCAAAGCGTCGATCGTCTTGTAGACGCGGTCAGTATCCAGCTTTTCTTCGCCGTTAAGAATCTTTTCTTGCGCGTTGGCCAGCTCGTCAGCCAGCTTCATGGTTGCTAATTTGTCCATGTCATCCTCCTTGCAATACTAAACTAATTATAGCAAAAACTTCAGGCCGGTCAGCTAAATTTACCTCGAAAGACGTGATTTCCCCGTCTTCTTCTACCTTGCCTTTGCTATTTGTGCATCGTTTTTCCGCCAATCAAATCGGGAACTTTCCAATTTCAATTTTAGCATGTATGACAGGCAACATCAGATATTCAGCTAATTTTTCTGCTGCTGGTCAAGTTGCCGTCAAAAAACAAGATTAAATCAAAATTAATTTTCTCTGGTAATTTTTATTTTTGTGGTTATAATGGAGTCATACATTCAAAAAAGCAATAAAGTGATTATTGCTCTTGTTTTCAATTTATCTCGTTATTATTTATTGTGTTGTTTCGTATCAGCAGGAGGATTCAAATATGAAGAAAGGTAAATTTTTTGCTGGCGGTGCGGTTGCCTTGGCTTGTGCGGCCGTTTTGTCCGCTTGTGGTTCAAATAAGTCTGCTTCCAGTTCCAAGCCCCAATCGATGACTTGGATGAACACTGCGGAAATGACCACCTTGGATGCATCCAAGGCGACCGACCAGGCATCATATGAACAAATCAACAACGTTGAAGAAGGGCTGTATCTCTTGGGCAAGAACGCCAAGGTGCAAAATGCCCTGGCTACTTCCACCAAGAACAGCGCTGACGGCAAGACCTGGACCTTCACCATCCGGAAGAACGCCAAGTGGTCCAACGGGGACCCCGTTACCGCCCAGGACTTCGTCTATTCATGGCGCAGAACCATCGACCCGAAGACTGCTTCTGAATATGCCTACCTGTTCAGCGGCATCAAGAACGCCGACGCGATCGTCAAGGGCAAGAAGCAGCCTAGTGCTTTAGGGATCAAGGCTGATGGCAAGTACAAGCTGACTGTGACTTTGGAAAAGCGGATCCCATACTTCAAGCTGCTGATGGCCTTCCCGCTCTTCTTCCCGCAAAACGAACATGCCGTCAAGAAGTTCGGCTCCAAGTACGCGACCTCATCCAAGTACATGGTCTACAACGGGCCATTCAAGCAAGTCGGCTGGACCGGCTCCAACCTGACCTGGAAATTGGTCAAGAACCCTGACTACTGGGACAAGAAGGCCGTCAAGCTGGACACGGTCAAGTTCAGCGTGCAAAAGACCCCTTCAACCGACTACAACCTGTATCAATCAGGCAAGCTTGACGCTGCCTTCCTGGACGCGCAAGCTACCAAGTCTTTGAAGGGCAAGACCGGCTACACCCAGCGCAAGATGTCCACGACCCAATACCTGTCCTACAACCTCAAGAAGCACCCGGAATTCAAGAACAAGAACCTGCGCTTGGCAATCTCCATGGCCATCAACCGCAAGGAATTGGCTTCAACTCTCGGCGGGGCCGCAACGCCGGCCACGACCTTTGACCCAGAAGGCATGACGACCGTTGGTGGCGAAGACTACACCGCCACCGTCAAGAACGCGGCCACCGAAAAGGCCACGACTTACAACGTTAAGGAAGCCAAGAAGCTTTACAAGCAGGCTTTGAAGGAAACCGGCAAGAAGAAGATCTCCTTCACCCTGCTTGGCGACGACGATGACACGGCCAAGAAGGCGGCAGAATTCGTTCAAAGCCAGCTGGAAAACAACCTGGGCATTGACGTGCAAGTTCAAAGTATCCCGAAGAAGACCCGCTTGACCAGAATGATGAGCGGCAACTTCGATGTCGTTTCAACTGGCTGGAACGCGGACTTCTCCGACCCAATTTCCTTCCTTGACCTGCAGACTACCGGGGCTTCATACAACTACGGCGACTGGTCAAACAAGGAATACGACAAGTACGTTGCCGCTTCTAAGACGACCAGTTCAACCAGCGACCGCTTCAAGGATCTGGCCAAGGCTGAACAAGTCCTGCTGGCAGAACAAGGGGTTACTCCACTGTACCACCCAATCGAAGCCTGGATGATCAAGCCTAGCGTTAAGGGCGTCATCTACAACGGTGCCGGGGCTAACTACAGCTTCAAGTACGCTTACGTAAAATAATTAGGAAAGCATTAGCAGCTAACAAAAGAGACTCGCGGCTTACGCGAGTCTCTTTCTTTTGCCTAAAGAAGGCAGTAAAAGCAAAAAGCAAGTAATGATGATTGTCACTGTTAAAGTAATGACGCCATGATTAAAGTCAATGGCTTGATTGTTGACCTGCTGGGCCAGGCTGTTTAAGCTGACGCTCAAGCAGTTAAGGCAGGTGCTTGGCAGCCACTGGGCAATTTTGGTCACCGGTACAATAACATATACGCACAGGTTCAAGCCGACCGTCAACAAGAGCACGATCAGTAAAGTCGGGAACTTGTCGCGGATGATTTTGGCAATAAGTTCCGTCAAGCTGGCCAGCTGAAGGAGCAGCAAGAGCTGCAGGCAATGTAAGCTGGATAGCTTTTTCCTCCAAGAAGGCAATGTGAATATTGTATTTTGATAAAAAAAAGCCACGGCAGCTGCCGTGGCTTTTAAAAGAGTTATCATTCAAATCAGCTTAGACCAGCTTCTTCCGGATTGCACCGGAGATCCAGTCGATCAAAACAACCATAACGATGATCCCGAGCAGGATAATCCCGACCCGGCTCCATTGCCGGTAGTTCAAGGCAATGATCAATGGGTAGCCGATACCACCGGCCCCAACCAAACCCAAAACGGAAGCTGAACGCAGTGACACGTCAAAGCGGTAAAGGGTGTTGGAGATGATGGCTGGCATCAAGTCTGGCATCGTCGCGAAGACGGCCACGTTGAACTTAGAGCCACCAACAGACGTAATGGCTTCGCTTGGACCATCATCCAAGCTTTCAATTGCTTCTGAGAAAAGCATGGCCAGCATCCCAACTGAGTGGAAGCCCAAGGCCAATACACCGGCTGGGGCACCTGGCCCTACAGCCTTAATGAACATTAAGGCCAGCACGATTTCTGGGAAAGAACGGATGAAAGTCAAAACGATCTTGCCAGTTTCTGAAACCCAGAACTTCTTGTGCCGGGTGTTGGCAGCCCAGAAAGCAAAAGGAATAGAGATGACGGCAGAAATGAAGGTCCCTAAAAAGGCAATGCACAGGGTTTCCCACAATTGTGAAACCAGATCTTCGCCTGAGCCATTGTAAACGTATGACCAGTCTGGGTGGAACAAGCCGTAGAAGATGGCCCCACTGATTTCAGCAGCAGTGTCCTTGATCCCCCCAAAGTCAATCCCAGTACAGGACCAGATCACAATGGCGATCGAAAGGATCCAAGTTCCCCACTTCACCACGCGCTGCTTGGTCGTGACTGGCTTTGGCGGCAGTTTTTTCATTGTAGTAGTATTCATTAGCGCATCAACGCCTCCCGTGCCTTAGTTGAAACGAAGTCGATGATCAAAACGACGATGAAGACAACCAAAATGATCATCCCAGTTTGGTTGTATTGGAACATGTCCAAAGTGTTCTTCAGTTGCAGACCAATCCCGCCGGCACCAATGTAGCCCAGGACGGTTGAGGCCCGGACATTGATTTCAAAGGCGTAGAGGGCGTAGCTGACGAAGTAAGGCAGGATTTGCGGCATAACGGCAAACATGACGTTGTTCATGTTGTTGCCGCCAACTGCCTTAATTGCTTCACTTGGACCTGGATCGATGGTTTCGATGGCTTCGTAGAACAGCTTGACGACAACGCCGAAGGTGAAGACCGTCAAAGCGCAGATACCAGCAACTGGCCCGATGCCCACGATGGCAACGAAGATTGAACCCAGCAGCAGGTCGGGAATCGTTCTGATGATGTTCATGATGAAGCGCAAAACGCCAGTCACAACCTTGTTGTGAATGATGTTTCTCGCGATCAAAAGCGAATAGACGAAAGCCAGGGCAGAACCGATAACCGTACTGATGATGGCCATCTTAATGGTTTCAACCAAGTACGGGATGGCCGTACCAGCGTATGACCAGTCAGGCTGGGCCATCGCAACGAAGATTTCGCCGAATTGACCAAAGTTGGCGAAAAATTGGCTCAAGCTGGTATTGGTTTCCTGAACAGAGAGGATCAGGCCGACAACCATAAAGATTGCCCAAGCCCAGTTCCACATGCTGAACTTCTTCTTAGGAAGCTTTAACATGTCGCGATCAGTTGCAGACATCTTTTATTCTTCCCCCTTACCATTGCCGCCGTTGTAGATATCGTTAAAGACGCTTTCTGGAGTGTCTTCCATCTTCCCGTCGTAAACGATCTGCCCGGCACGGACGCCGATGACCCGGTGACCGAATTCCTTGGCCAGGTCAATTGAGTGCAGGTTGGCTACAACCGTCATGCCGTATTTTTCATTCAGCATCTTCAAGTCTTCCATTACTTGGTGGGAAGTCTTGGGGTCCAAAGACGCGGTTGGCTCATCGGCCAGAATGATTTCTGGGTCTTGGGTCAGCACGCGGGCAATCGCTACCCGCTGCTGCTGACCACCTGACAGCTGGTCGGCACGGGTGTAGACCTTGTCAGCCATGTCAACGCTTTGCAGGGCTTCGTACGCGCGCTGCTTGTCTTCGGCAGTGAACATGTTGAAGGTCGTCTTCCAAGTTGGGTAGTAAGCCAAGCGGCCAGCCAGAACGTTGCGCAGGACGCTTGAGCGCTTAACCAGGTTGAAGCTTTGGAAGATCATCCCGATCTTGCGCCGCATTAAGCGCAGCTGCTTGCCCTTGGCCTTGGTAATTGATTCGCCATCAATCAAGATGTCGCCTTCAGAAATATCATGCAGGCGGTTGATGGCCCGCAGCAGAGTTGATTTGCCGGCCCCAGAAAGCCCAACAATAACAACGAATTCACCCTTGTTGATCTTGAGGTTGATGTCCTTCAAGCCCACAGTTCCGTTCGGGTAAACCTTGGTCACATTCTTTAACTCGATCATCGGCTGTTCTGCCATGAATAATAACTCCTTAAAAAACTGATTATATAAACTGAAATTCTTGTTTGGCCCGCTAAAGGCTGATCATTGAAAATCGTGTCCTACAAAGACTGTGGGGCACGATTTTCACAATTATATTCGATTGAATCTGGATTACTTGTCAGTAGCCATCTTGTCGTACTTGCGGACAATGTTGAAGTCTGAGTCCTTGGCAGGAGTGTAGCCTTCGTGGCTGTAGATGCTTTCGATAATTTTCAGACTCTTCTTGTCCTTGCGCAGTGATTCAAAGGCCTTGGTAAGCTTCTTCCGGAATGACTTGCTCATGTCAGAACGAACTGAGATGGTGTCGTTAGGAATGGCCTTAGTGAAGTAGATTGGCACAACCTTGCTCATGATGTCAGGCTTATCGGCCTTAACAGTGTTACGTGCGTCTTCGAAGACAAAGGCTGCGTCTACGTCACCGCTCAAAACGTCAAGTACGGCTTGGTCGTGGCCAGTAACCGTAACCAGGTTGGCGTTGCCCTTCTTGGTAAGGTCCAGGCCCTTTTCCTTCAATTCAGCGATTGGGAAAATGTAGCCGGCTGATGAAGTTGATGATTGAACGGCAATCTTCTTGCCCTTCAAGTCCTTCCAGCTCTTGATCTTTGAGCCCTTCTTAACCAGGATTTCTGAACGGTATGATCTAACCAGCTTGTTGGTCAGCTTGCCGCCTGGTTGCTTGATGCCGTAGCGCAAAGCTTGCAGCAAAACGTCAGCGGCCTTTTGCTTGTGGGCCAGGACGTAGCCATCAGGTGGCAGGAAGCCAACGTCAACCTTCTTTGACTTCATGGCTTCAACAACCGTGTTGTAGTCAGTTGACATTGAGATCTTAACTGGCACGCCCAGCTTCTTGGAAAGGATCTTTTCCAATGGCTTAGCCTTGGCTTCCAACGTTGAAGCGGCTTGGCTAGGTACGAATTGGATCGTCAATGGGTGGCTCTTTGATGGAGTGTAGCCATTGGCTGATGATGATGACTTGCTTGATGAGCAGGCAGTTGCCAAAACGGCAGCAGCTACAGTCACGGCACCAAGCAAAACCTTCTTAAACTTTTTCATGTTTCCCCCTGAAAAAAGTTAAAAGTACAAAGTAACAACAGCGACATAACAATATGAGGACAGATACAAAAAACTAGTCCATGTCAGTAGGCGTCAAAGACACCCATTCACATCGACTAGTCACACGTAAATGTCTTCATAAATTGAACTACAGCAAGGCCCTCCAAAGAGAGAGCCGATGGCACAAGCAACATGTTTGAAATTGAATTGCGCATCATGCGTCTCCCTCCTTGTCTGCTTCTGCGTTCATCGAGTATTCTACCAGAAACATTCGTGTTTTAGCAAGATGTTTTCGAACTTTTTCCATAATTTGTTAAGATTTTAACTGCTTTGCACTTATTTACTATAGTATCAGCCAATAATACAGAAATAATCACGGCTGACCGGGTGATTTTTGGGCTAAATCCGAACAAAATTAAATCCAGGTAAAATTCCAGGCAAAAATAAAAGAAGCGCTTGGATCTTCTTCCAAACGCTCCTTAAGCCAGCTTATACTATTTATTGGATTTGGCAGGCATGTTGTCGATATCGGTTCTGACGATCAAGACATCGGCCATCGCGTGCTGGTTGACGTATTCAGTGACAGACCCCATCAGCATCCGTTCAACGGCGTTCAAGCCAGTGGCGCCCATCACGATCAAGTTGTTGTGGTGGTCCTTGATGAAGTCGTAAGAAATAATTCTCTTTGGGCTGCCATAGCGGATGTGGTAGTCCAGGTCATCAAAGGCCAGGTTGTCGTGGGCCCATTGCTTCAAGCTCTTCAAGTATTCTTCAGAGTCTTGGGTCATTTGGTAGATCGTGTCGCCGGAAATCAGGGTGTCTTGCATTTCGCCCATGAACTGGCGGGTGTCGATAACGTTCAAAACGTCGACATGGTAGCCATTGTTGGCCGCGATCTTGACTGCCTTGTCAAACGCGCGCTCAGCTGATTCTGAGCCGTCAACGGGTACCAAAATTTTGATTGTGTCTTCAGTCATAGTGCTCATCTCCTGTTATTTAACACGTATTTCCTTGTACCCTTATTTTAGCATAAACTCCATTTTTTATATAAAAGCATCAAAAAATTGTTAATCGCTTTAAAGCTTGATACAATACTGTCTTAAGCAAGTTTTAGAAAGGACGATTCCATGCAAAACCAACTCTACCGCCACCTGCTCGACGTCAAGGATGGCCGCAATTTCCGCGAACTAGGCGGCTACCGGACCAACTCCGGCCGCAAGATCAAGACCCATAAACTGATTAGAAGCGGGCATCTGGCCGACTTAACCAAGAGCGACGAGCGCTACCTGGCCGGCTATGGCCTTAAGTACGACGTAGACCTGCGGACCAGCTATGAGCGCGAGCACCAGCCAGACAAGGTCTGGAGCGGGCTGAACTACTTTGCGGATCCCGTCTTTGACGAAGACTTGACCGATTCCACGATGAGCATCTCCGACATGGCCAGGGCTGGCGGCGAGAACGCCTCCTGGGGCTTCAAGCGCATGCTTAGCGCCTACGAGAACATGGCCACCGGCCAAAATGCCAGCAAGGCATACCGCCACTTGTTTGAGCTCCTGCTCCAAAATGAAAAGGATCATGAAGCAGTCCTCTTCCACTGTACGGCTGGCAAGGACCGGACCGGATTTGGCGCGATCTTGATCTTGAGTGCCCTGGGCGTGCCCATGAAAACCATCGAGCGGGACTACCTGTTTACCAATGAAGTCGTTGCTGACTTCGTCAAGGAAAAGCTGGCCCGCGAGCAAGCCAAGGGAGCCGGACCGGATCTCTTGAACACCTTCCGCGACTTGCAGACGGTCAAGCCCGCCTACTTCAAGCACTTGTTCAAGACCATCAATGCAAGCTACGGATCAATCAATGCCTACCTGCACCAGCAGATTGGCCTCTCCAGCAGCGACCTGCTGGATTTGCGGGCGATCTATTTGGAATACTAGGCTAAAAATCCCCTGCAATCCGACAAACGATTGCAGGGGATTTTTGTGCTGTGGTTGGAGAAAAAACTTCTGCTTTTTCGGCTTGTTCAAAAGCTGAACCCCCCACCTGGACATCGACAGTTTAATTTAAATTCGTTGCTAAAATTGCTAATTATTTTAGCGCTTCACGTTTGTTTCTTTATTTGCTAATTTCCCAGGATTTTACAACTCAATGTCTAAGGAGCCTACTATTACGGCCTTTTTCAAAGTTTAAGATATTATTTTTTGAGTTGTAACTTAAACTCAGCGAAATCCTCTATCAGTTGATATATCAACTGATAGAGCACTTTGAGTAGTAATTTATGGGAAATGAGCATTTAGAAAAAGTGCAAAATAAAAGCCTAGCTTCCAAAATAAGGAAGCTAGGCTTTTTGTCAGCTGTAGTCTTTTTTAGTATACGGCACCTTCGTAGAAGTCGAAGCGCAGCTTGTTGAAGTTGAAGTCCTTCAGCTGGCTCATCTTGATCACGTTGTCGCTGACGCCCCAGCTCATGAGGTTGATCGGCTTGCCGTAGTCTTCGTCTGGGATGACCAAAAGGACGTACTTGCCTTGGCTCAAGGCGTAGCCCAATTCCATGCCCAGACCGACGTCTTCTTCATCAGGAATATAGACGCCCAGCATGACGTCGTTGGTCTTGATCCCGTTCAAGTCGTTGTTGTAGGTGGCCGTAGCCCAAACCTTGTCGTGCAGGTATTCCGGATGTTCGTCAACCCGGATGCCCTTGTACTGGTTGTCCAGGGGGACGTAGCTGTTTTCCATGTCAACCGTTGGGTTGTCCTTAAGGGCTTCCATGGCTTCCTTGTAGGCCTTATTTTGGCGGTCAGTGAACCAGCCGGCCCCGAAGTAGATGGTCTTCTTTGGCATATCTTGTATTCCTTTCATATCTGTCGCCAGATATTGTATTATTTTTTTCTAGAATAACTTTACCATTTTGCTGGACTGCTGGCTAGCAAATGCGGCAAGAAAAATTAAAAATCGCTTGTTTCTTGCTTTGACCACTTACAGAAAGCTTATAATATAAATGATTACCATCTTTTTGACTAGAGAGGAACGGAAAATGACTGAACGCGTTCTGGATCCAGCAACTTGCTTTGTCGTCCAAGCCACCGACCGGACGGAAATGTTTACGAAAGTTTACCAGCAGCTCTTTGAGCAAGGACTGGTTGCCAATGGCTTCTTAGAAGAAGTTATTCAAAGGGAGGAAGACTATCCAACCGGCTTGGACAGCCGCAATTTGGGTGCCGGCCTGCCTAACTTGGCTTTTTCGCATACAGAAGGCTGTTTCGTCAAAAAGCAGCGCATCGTACCGATTAGACTGCTTGAGCCGATTGTTTTCAAAAGCATGGTCAATCCTGAGCAAGAGCTGCCAGTCGGTTTTTGCTTCATGCTTTTAGATGATAAGGCCGACGGCCAGGCAAAGCTCTTGTCGCAAACCATGACATACCTTAGTCAGGCTGGAGTCAGTGAATTAAAGGAGCTCTTTGCCCTGACTAAGCCACAGGAAATCTACGATTTCTTGGCTGGCCGGCTAAGCTTCTAAGCCGCCGTCGACTAAGTGGTAGCAACGATCCGGCAGCTGGCTCAAGAGCTGTGGGTCGTGAGTCGTGAAGAGAGTCGTGGTGCCCGCTTTTTGCAATTGCTTGATTAAATTAATGAAAGTTCCAACTGCTTTTGCATCCAGTGCATTGGTTGGCTCATCGAGGACCAGCAGATCCGGTTTTTCCATGAAGGCTTGTACAATTGCCAATTTTTGGCGCATGCCCAATGAAAAGTCACGGACCTTTTGGTCTTTTTTCTTGTCTAAGCCAAAGACCTGCATGGCTTCAATGATTTCAGCTTCACCGATTTGGTGTCTAATTGCCGCGAGGTACTTTAGATTGTCCAAAGCCGTGTAGTTGGGAATAAAGTTGGGCGTTTCAATAATCGTTCCCGCGGAAACCGGCAATTGTTCATTGAAGACAACCTTTTTTCCATCTAAGGTGATGGTGCCGCTAGTCTTGATGAAGGCCAATACAGCACGGCACAGCATGGTCTTGCCTGAGCCATTTTCTCCAGCCAAGGCAACGATTTCGCCTTTTTCAACATCAAGGTTGATCTCGTGCAGGACAGGCTGATGTTTGATGATTTTAGAAACGTTTTTTAAACTGAGATAAGCCATAATTTTTCCCTTTCTTGATTGTCAGCGCAATTCCGTCCGTCTATTAAGGGCGAAATCTATGAATACCAGTAAGACGCAACATATAACTTCATATAGGTAAGGAAAGCTTGTAAGATTCGTGATCATCAAGAGGTAGTTGCTCTTGGAAAATAATGCAATAATTGCCCAAATAAAGCCAAAGGCCCAGGCAAAGCCACAATCCCGGCTGATCAAGGAAATTGCCAGCAAGAACAGGGTGAGCGTAAACAGGCTGAAAGCAGCTGGAAGAAGGATTTTACCGATTGTGGACAAGCTGCTGGCGAAATTGAACAGGCTGCTCAAAATGGCTAACAGTCCAGTATAAAGCAGCAAGAATAGGGCCAGCCAGCCGAGTGCTGTGAGGAAAAGCCGGTCCCTAGAAGGGCGCCGAATGTATACCATTGGATTGACTTTGAGCAAAAGATCTTGCATCAGCGGCAGAATTAGATATTGTGCCAAAAAGTAATACCAAAGCCAGGCAAAGTTGAACCAAAGGATTGAAAAGTCGTTCAGCTGCAGCGTATTGAACGGATTTTGCTGCCAAGAGCAAGGACGCATCAGCCAAGCCAGCCAAACAAGTCCTATCAGGGCCAAGCCCCCTCGTTTGGCTAAGCGAGCGTTAGCAATGAATTTCATAACAGTTCCTTTTCTCTGATAAGTTGACTTGCTAATAGCCAGAGCAATAAAATGCTTCCCCAAGCGATTAGCAGGTAGCAAGCCAGTTTTAGCGGCGAATTGACGAAGGCCCAGCCTGTCAAAATTTCAAGGTAGTTTTTGGAGAAAGCCGACATGAAGTACAGCCAAGCCAGGATGCAGGCCAAGCAATTGATCAGGCGAAAGCTAAGCATTGGCAAAAGCAAGCTGATCAAAAAGATGACGGTCTGGATCGCCATGATTGCCTGAAACAAGAGCAAAGCAGTCAAAAAATAGGTTGATAGAGGATTGACCTGGCCTTGCAGAGCAAACAATATTTCTCCTAATAAAGAAAAAATGCCGCTAGCAGCAACTGCCGTCAACGCAAGCCAATAGAAACGGTCAATAAGCCATTTATCGCGGGTGATTCTCGTTCGCAAGCAGGGATTGGCAAAAGAAGGAAAGAAAGCTGCCAGAAAGCCAGCGGATAAAGCGAAAACTGGCAGCAATAAGTTTGCTTCCAGCAGCTGCAGCAGGCCACTCGCGCTGCTGGTATAGTTGCCAGTCCAAATAATCAAGCTCGCGGCTGCAAGCGCCAAGAAAAAGACAAGGCAGATCATTTTGCGGTTGAGCTGCCAAATTTTCCTAAAGAAGATCATGGTGAACCCTCCAGTGGTCAACCAAGATCACGCCGAGCAAGATCAAAGCTGGATAAATGAACAGGCTTGGAAATGTACTGCGGTAATTATTGCTAAAAGTAGGAGTGATAATGCTCGGAATCGATAAACCTTCGAAGCCGGTTAAGTCGCGCGCGAGGCTAGAAGCAATTGAAATTAAAAACGGAATGACAATTTCCATGCCGTAAGGGATGCGGAAGGCAGCTGATGCTGTGGCAATTAAGCTGAAAAGGCCAGAAAAGACGAAAATGATTAAAAGACACAGCAGCCAGAACAAAAATGGATGGGAGAAGAAAAGGCCCGCGCCCCAACCGTTAGAAGCGATGGGAGAGAGTTCGTAGTGCTTAGGCAAGGGCCTAAGTGAATATTTGCTGAAATAATAGCAACCTTCCAAGATTAAAGGGATAATTCCAAGCAATCCGCCGGCGATGAAGGCGCTAAGATTGATATCAGCTAAATATTTTTGTGGCGTTTCGCGACTCAGTTGCATGCTAAGGAAACGCTGCTTTTTGTCTTCGGAATTAGTGCTGCCGGCCGCTAGGGCAGATAAGAGCGGCAGGATCACGAAATAGCTCCTGCTTCCCATGCCGGTATAGTCAAAGCCGGTGAGATGAACATAGGCACTGTTGATAAAGTTGGTATTCGCTTTTGAAATCGTCATTGCTTGAATAACGATCATTGCCAGGCCAATCAGCAAGGCGATCCAAGTCTGCCAACGCCTGCTGATCCTGATGAGCTGCTGCCGGATCATTGTCAAATTCCTCCTGTATACAACGAAAATATCTTTTTATTACTTTACGGAATCAGGACTCCATTTACCGTTTGCGTGGACGTGAACAAAATAGCCTTCCTGACTTTCAATCGCAAGACGAATTTTAACTCTGCCATAAATTTCGTAGGCACGATTATACATACGCACAGATTGATTAGGTCCTAGTCGATATTTAGGGTTTGAAATTTCAACACCATCACTCTTTTGCGCCCAAACATTTATATGACCTTTGCCAACTTGTGAGCATTTAACATAGGTTCTAGATTTATCAGTTTTAAGGCGTGGATTAGTATAAGCATTTCCGCGGTAGCGTGGAAGGATAATATCCCAAGATGTATCTGTATGGTTATTGGCATTGACAATACCAACGGAACCTAGTGAAATCATTCCAACTGCTAATGCAGCAAGGATAAACTTTGAAATTTTGTTATTCATAAATTTCCTCCTAAAGAATCAATATAATTCTTTAACTCAATATTATAGTTGCAAGCGAAAGGCAGTCAAGCGCCTTCATTAGCAAACGGATGTTATTTATTTATAATAATGATGATTTACCATAAATTACTACTCAAAGTGCTCTATCACTTGATATATCAACCTTTTAGAGGATTTCGTTGAATTTAAGTTACAACTCAAAAAATATTATCTTAAACTTCGAAAAAGGCCGTAATAGTAGGCTTCTTAGACATTGAGTTGTAAAATCCTGGGAAATTAGCACTAAAACTGCCGGGGTGCTGCCAAGGCATTCGGCACCAAGACCTCTGCTCTGAATTCTCCCCCGCCGCTGGCCAGCGCGGTTTTCGGACTAAAAGTTAACCGCAGGCGGCCATGGTAAGGCTCAAGAAAGGATTTGACCTTGCCTAAGCCAATCCCTACCCGGCCGTTTGCTACAACATTATCTCCTTCTGACCCGATCTTGACCCTCTTCTCTGTTTGGTTAAGCACGGTCAAAAGCATGGTTTTCCCAGAAAACTTCAGCACCGCCTTAACCTGGTGGTCCGTGGCCAGTGAGGCTGCCTGGCAGGCATTTTTCAAAAGATTGCCGGCAATGATGCACAGATCCAGCTGCCGCAAGGCTAAGTTGCCAGGAATCACCCCGGTCCAGCTGATTTCAACCTGCGGATACCGGGCGGCCAGGTCACCAATCACGGCATTGATTCCGCTGTTGCCAGTATCAGTCAATTGCCGGGTTATCTGGCTGTTTCCAACCAGGTCGTCGATATAGGCGGTCAGTTCCTGGTACTGGCCAGCATGAGCCAGGCCCTGCAGGCTGACCAGGTGCTGGCGGGCATCATGGCGAAACTTCTTGGTTTCCTTCTCTCGGGCCAAAAGCGATTCATAGTAGTTTTCCTCAGCCTGGAGCAGCTGCTCTTGTTCACTCATCGCGCCTTTTAATTCCCAAACCTGGAACTGGTCTTGCAAAAGAGCCATGTCCAGCCAGACGGCGGCCCCAGCTAAAGTGGCCTCCAGCAAGGGCCGGCCCAAGAAGGCCTGAAAGCGGCCGGCCGTCAGACCCGTTGCCCCCAAAGCCAGTATCTCCAGTAAGATCAGCAGCCACTTGGCCTTTTCTGGCCAGTTGCCAAAAAGATTTTTGACCTTAGGCGCCAAAAGCAGGTAAACGAAAGTCAAGGCCACAGCAGCTTCAAAAACAAGATCAGCCGCGACCACTGCTTGACCGACCAGCTGCTTCAAGCTCAGATCCAGCAGGCTTAAAACCGCATAGCTGCCCAGCTGGCGGAGGTCTTCTTCCTTTAAAGACCCCAGCAAAGTCCGCCCCAGAGCAAGCAGGGCGTAGATCAAAGCTTCATTTAAAAGGCCCAGCAAAGGACCAGCTAGGCCGCAGATTAACAGACCAAAAACATAAATCCCCAGCAGCCAGACCGGCTTGATTTTCTCCTTAAAAAGATAAGTGAAAGCCAGGTAAAATTTGCTGAACTGCAGCAAGATAAAAGCTGTGTTCAAAATCGTCTCGACATCAATAGACAAATTTTTTCCTCCAAAATCACAGCGGCTGAGCATAAAAGCGCAAGTAGTCAAGCCAGGCAGCTTCTACAGCCTTGACCTGGCGGCGAGGAAGCAGAATCGGCTGCTTTAGGCCAGCAAGGTAGAGCTGGTTATGCTTTAGATCGCTGATATGCTGGTAAGCCACGATGTATTGCCGGCTCACCCGGCCAAACAGGCTACTGTCAAGCTGATCTTCCCAGTACTTTAAGGGCTCAGGACTGATTACTTTTTTATCAGCCGTATAAATACAGCTCTGGTCACCCAGACTTTCCAATAGCCGGATTTCATTTAAAGGCAGAGCGGTCATTGCCTTATCTGGCAGAGGAACTGCCAGCAGTTGCCTGGCCAGGATTTCCTGGTAGGCTGCCTGCAAAACCGAGCTGATATCCTCCTTTTTCCAGGGCTTGAGCAGGTAGCGGAAGGCCCGGACCTCAAAGGCGGAAGGCATATAGCGGTCATAAGCAGTTAAAAAGACCAGCAAGTCACTCCGCTTGTCACGGCGCAGGCGGCGGGCCGTCTCCATGCCGCTTGTGCCCGGCATTTCAATATCCAGGAAGATTAAGTTGTAGCTTTTTCCTGCTTCAAGCAGGTCATCCCCACTAGCGTAGCAATCGACGCGCGCGGCGTTTAACTCCATCACCAGCAATTGCCGCAAACTCGCGCGTTCTTTTTCTTCATCGTCGCAAACCGCTATCCGCAGGCCCAGTTCCTCTTTCATCCCCATCTATCCTTTCCGGCCAATCATCCGTTTGACTTCTGTTTTGCTCTTTTTGCTTAAAAGCTTTCCATATACCAAAGTATACAGCAGGATAAAAGAAAACTGGCAGATCAGCAGGCCGGCAGGACTTGCTGCGTAAAGGACAAGCAAGATGGCCGTGACCAGAAAACAAACAAGCAGTGCTAAGGCAGCCGCCTCTGCCGCCTGCGGAAAAATGATGCTCCACTTATGCCCGCTGGTAAACAAGGCGAAAACCTTGGACCGGTTGAGCTGAACCCAGGCGCCAGCTTGATAGTTTAAGATGCTGGCTAGCAAAAACAAGAGCAAGATGCAGTTCAGCAGCTGCCACAAGCAGCTTTTTAAGTAGAGCTTGGCCAGGTCCAGCTTGCTTTGGGCGATCAGCTTCAAGCGGAATGGCTCTGGCGAGTAAGCTTTGGCCAGGCCGCGCCGCTTTAAGGCAGGAATAAGCTTAGCTGACCGGATAAAGAAAAGGTTGCCAGTTGACAAGGCTGGGTATAAAAAGTCATGCATGTCATAAACCTGGCTGGGCCGTTTGCTGTAGATGAGCAAGGGGTGGCGGCAAAGCTGAAAATCTTGCGTTTCATTTAAAGCGGCCAGCTTTTTCCGGCTAGTCAATAAGTGCATCCCTTTCGGCACGGTTTGCCGCTTTGCAGTATTAAGCGGCAGGATTCTGCGCAAAAAATTCCGGCATTCTGCCGATAGATCAGTCAAGGCAACTTCCTTTAGGTCCTGCTGGCTGACACCGGCCAGCTTCAAGGCTTGATCGTTGACGAAAACAATGTGGTCATAGCCGCCTAATTCAGCTGGCGACGTTTGCATCTGGTCATCCATGATCAAGGACAAAACTGCGTTGTCCTCCCCTTCCTCATCCTTGATCAAAGCCAACTCAGCTGGATAATAAGCCTGCCGGTCCAAACGCCCGTCATCATCAAAACTGACGGCCGCTGGAGTTGACTGCCATTTCTCCTTTGACTGGTAATTTTCATAGGAACTTTTAGCTAGCAAGGCCGCTTGCGGCAGGGACCAGGCTAAAAGCAGCAAGGCTGAGACCTGCAGGCAGCGCAAGGCAATTTTCCCTTGCTTTTTTCCAGAGCCACGGCTGACGTAGAATTTTCTTGGCAACTTCATCAGCAGCAGTGAAAAACAGATCAAAGACAATTCAACAAGCAATAAAAAGGCCAAATTATCCAAGCCAGCTTGTTCACGAAAAAGCAGCGCAAACAGCAAAGTGCCGAGCAAGCTGCCGGCAAGGCTCCAAACAAAGAGGCAGGCAAAATTGTCCCGCCAAATTTCCAACCTGCTGATTCCAGCCAGCAGGCGAATGGCATCTTGGCGATAGCCAAGCTGCAAAGGCAAAAGCAGGCTCGTAGTATATAAAAGCAAGCTGCAGATCAAGGGCAGCCGATCGACTGCATCGCGGCCAGGACCAAGAGAATATAAGAAAATAAGGGCTAGGGTCAAGCTAGAGACAGCAAGGCTTATTTTATTGCGCATGGTCATTCCCCCAAACAAATCCGCGTATCGCATTTTTTCGCTAGGGCTTCATCGTGAGTAGCGATGAAGACAAGCGCGCCTGCCTGTGCCTGTTTTAAAAGCAAGTCGGTAACCAGCTGCCGGTTGGCCGCGTCCAAAGAAGCGGTCGGCTCATCTGCATAGATTACCCGTCCTCCTTTATATAAAAGGCGGGCCAGGCCCAGACGTCGCTTTTCCCCGCCAGACAGCACGGCTGCTTTTTCATGAGCTTGCGCTAAACCAAGCATTTTTAAGTAATGCAAGGCTTGTTCCTGACTCTTTTTTTCCTTAGTCAGCGAGACATTGTACAGCAGGCTTTCTCCATCGATAATTCCAGCATCTTGATAGAGAAAGGCTGCCTTTTCCCGCCAAAATTTCTCCCTTTTTCTTGTTGGCCAGCTGTTAGCATTCTCACCATTGATCAAAATTTTTCCTTTGCTTGGTTGATCCAGCAAGCCGAGCAAGTTGAGCAGAGTGGTTTTGCCAGCACCGGACTGGCCAATCAAGGCAACTGTTTGCCCGCCATTGGCTTGAAAGGACAAATTTTGAAAAAGCAATTTACCTCCTGCTTGCGCCGCAAGCTGATCGGCAGAAACGCTTATTCCTTGCATTGCGCTACCTTCCTCTTAAATAAAAACTAGAACCATCTGATTACTTTAAAAAGATGTTTCCAAATTTATGTTATTTGACTACTCGGTAATAGTATCGATCAACGGTCTTTGGCAAATTAATTGCCCAAACTTCAGCAATTGAAGTTTTACCAGCAGCAGTATCAATAGACCGCTGCTTATGCTTTTTTCCCTTTATATCGATATACACAACCGTTGACCCATGCTTCTTGTTTACCTTGTATTCAGAGTGCACTTTGGCATTCCAAAATCCATACGTCCACTTACCACCTTCAGCAGGATGGCGAACATGCTTACCACTGGACAAATAAAATGCAGAAAATAATGGTGATGAATGAGTTGCTGTCCATTGCTCTTCAATCATTCCCTGAGTCCAATTCTCATTGTCGGCCGAAATATTCTCCTTGATTACATCGCTGTCGACAGCCGTAGCAGCGAATACCGGCGATACTGACATAAAGGAAATTGCGCTGACCAACACAGTACTTACAAAAAACTTTTTCTTCATTATGTTGAATCCTCCTTTGTTTCAACACCACAATTCTATCCCTAAAAGTAGTTTCAAAAGTGCAAATGCCGATGAGCGGTCGTCTGCGCCGACGAATGGCAGCAAAAAACAAAAACACCAATTGCAATAATAAATTGAACACTTGCCAATAACATCTGGTAAATTTTGACTATCTGTGTCGATAAATGCGACGGTTAGATGAAAAAAGCTGAAACTCTAGATATCGCACTGAGTTTCAGCCTTTTATTATCTTCGTTTTAAGTAAAAAATATTAACCTTTATTCTTGAGCTGAAGTTGATGCTTTTGGTAAAGTACAGTCAAAACGGCCCAGATAATGTTAATGATTGCCCATATGTTGCTGTATCTAGCATAAGCTGACTGCCTTGGAAAAACAAGCTGAACTACTGCCAAGATAGCCACAATCACCATCATAGCAGATACTGCTTTAAAAAAGCGCGGCCGGTCAATCCAAACGGCGGCCAGAACAAGTGCAACAATCGAAAGCAAATTAGCAATCAAGAAAAAGCGGTTAGTGGGATTGTCTTGCGTTGCGTAGCCAAAAGTATAGTTTGGCCCCAAAGCGACTAGGTAAATTACCATCAAAACCCGATAGGCAATTGTCTTTTGCTTCTGTGTAAACACTCTGATCATCACCTCTATTAATAGCTAGTCACCTTATAAACATACGATGGCGTAAAGTCCCCCTTAAACCAATTCTCTAATCCATGAGGCAGAACAACGGCACTTGGTCCTGGAATCGGGTAAAGAGCACGTTTAGTTGCTCCCCATTCATAAGCCAAATATACATACTTTGAGCAATAGCTTGGTGACTTTACATACATACTACTTGGGAAGAAGTATGAGGGATTGGTTTTCAAATACATATGCTTATATGCGTACGTACTTGCGTCATCAGCGTAGTGTGGATGCTTCCTAATTCGATAAACCGCAACATACTTTCCGTTCCCGGAGTTTCTCTTAAAGAAAGTTGCTTTTGGCGTATGTGTTGCATGCTTGCCAGGCCCTGGCATTTCCATGATGTACTTTGATGAAGATGCGATTGCAGCGTGGCCAATATACTTACTTGTAATATTTCTCCCGTAACAAATAAGAATATCACCTGCTTTCATACTATAACCCTTCCTAGCCGATACAGATGCAAAGCTAGTAAAAGGGAAAATAGAGCTATTACTTTTTGTCCCAGTAGCTGATACCGTGATCGGATTGTCCCCCGCTTGTTGACGAGGGACCTCATAGTTATCTTCTTCTACATATTGCGCAAAAGAAACCGTTGGATGCGTCTGTTGATATTCCAGATACGCCGGAAAAACAGATTCTTTGCACAATGAAAGGAATTCAGACTGCGTCATATTTTGATCAGTCAAAATACCTTTCTCTTTACCTGTATCATACGCCTTGATGAACTCACTTTGTTCATCAGAATTATCTGAATTGTTTGAAGAGGCTGAAGCAACTGATGGCATAGGTAAAATGCCAATGGCTAAACAAGCAGCTCCTGTCATGCAGATCTTCTTAAAATTCATAACTCTAACTCCTATCAAATTAGGTTCGTAATTATCATCGACCATATATTCTCAATTAGCTTGAGTCATAGTAAATAATAGCTGTGACAACCTTTCCTTACTCCCTTTCATTATCTATAACACATCAACTGAACATATATTGTGCTAACTTCCCATGGCAATCAAACTCAAGCTAGCTAAATAATCGCCCTAAACCCGCGAAAATACTACATTTTTGGCACATCTTTGCTTGCATTGATGTGCTTTTCTACGTCATCACTTGAGCATGATATCATACTCAAAAAGGTGTCTTATGTACTCCAACTGCTTGGTTGATATTCCTAAAAACACTGGTAAAATTCCCAGAAACAAGCGCAGTAAAACTACCTACATTGAATATGCTCATGCCAGAGAATATCTTCCGCCAATTGCCAATAAAACTGTGAGGCAAAACATAATGTCTTGTATTGTAATGCTTTACAGAATCCTTAGTCGTACCATAATACCATGCACAGTATACATACTTAGAAAAGTAGCTCCTTTGTTTCAACACCACAATTCTATCCCCAAAAGTAGTTTCAAAAGTGCAAATGCCGATGAATGGTCATCTGCGCCGGTGAATGGCAGCAAAAAAGCCCGCTGACCAGCAGCGAGCTTCGATATTATTCTTCCCAGCGAACTTCCCCATTCAAGTAGGTCTTCGCCAGGGACATGTCATCTTTCAAAATCAAAAAGTCAGCTGGCAGGCCCGGACGAATTGCCCCGCACTTGTCCAGCAGGCCTTGGCTGCGGGCCGGATTGTAGCTGGCCATCAACACGGCCTCTTCCTTACCAGCCAGCCCCCAGTCAACCAGGTTCTTCACTCCGTCCTTCAGCTGCAAGACGCTGCCGGCCAGGTTGTCGCCCTTCTTCAAGCGGGCCATCCCGTCTTTGACGTATACGGGCAGTTCACCCAGCATGTAGTCGCCATCCGGCATCATCCCAGCTTCCATGCAGTCAGTGATCAAAACGATATGGTCCTTGCCTTTAGCCGCCAGCAGGGCCTTGATGGCGCTAGGCGTGACGTGGTGACCATCAGCAATCAGTTCGTTGTCCATGTTCTCCAGTGCCATGGCTGCGTTAGCGATGTTTGGCCGGTTGTGGGAGAAGTCCGGCATCCCGTTAAAGGTGTGGGTAAAAATCGTTGCCCCAGCCTGCGCGGCTGCCTTAGTCTGGTCGTAGCTGGCACTAGAGTGGCCCAAGGCTACCTTAACTCCCCGGCTGACGGCATAGCTTACGAAAGCTGGCGTTCCTGGACGTTCTGGCGCAAGAGAAATTTTCTTCAGCATCCCCTTTGATGCTTCCAGCCACTTGTCCAGTTCTGCCGGGCTTGGATCCATCATGTATTTTGGATTTTCCGCCCCCGCGTGTTCTTCCGTGAAAAATGGGCCTTCAAAGTGGATTCCCTGAATCTTAGCTCCGCTTTCTTCTCCCTGGTGAGCAGCCAGCATTCGGCAAACCTCAGTCAATTGTTCACTGGACGCAGTCACCGTCGTTGGCAGCCAGCTGGTTACCCCGGCGCTCAGCAGGGCTTCAGACAGGCGGTTGATCCCCTCCCAGTCGCTCTTCATCACGTCTTCCTTAACAGAACCGTGGATGTGGGTGTCGACATAGCCCGGTGCCACACTGAAGCCAGTGTAGTCCACCGCGTCCGGCACTTGGCTTCCTTCTGGCAGGTAGGCCCCGAATTTACCATCAACAATCTCTAAATAGCCGCCTTTTTCCCGGCCATTTGGCAGGTAAAACTGATCAGCATGAATGTAATAGCGCATTTTTTCTCCTTAGTAAAACAATCTTTTCCTTCTATTATTCTTAACTCTGTAAGCCTTTTAGTCAATGCTTTGCTAAAAAATGAGCAAAAATAAAACTGCCCGTTTCAGGCAGTTAAAGATCAGCTATTGGATTCTTTGAAGAAAAAGCCCTGCGACCGGACCAGGTCTTCAGCAACTCTCTTCTGCTCATCCGTCAAATTGTAAAAACTTAGCCGCAAACCGCCTTCAAAGAGCATCAATGCTAAATTGTCATGATCCTGCAAGGCAATTTTTAAACCAAGTGTTTCGTTCACGCAAAAGCGCTTGATGAGCTTGCTCAAGTCTGGGTATTCTAATTGGCTTAGAAGATCTTGATGACGCAAGGAGTTCAGCCGGTCATCACCGTAATCCACATCATACAAATAGATTTCTGCGTCATAATAGCTGACCAAGCCCAAAATAATGAAAGAAAGCTTTTTAGAAAAAGATTTATAGTACTTTTCTTGGATAAATGACTCAAACTCATCGAATCTATCATTTCCAGCTTGAAAGGTTACGGGGAAAAAATCAAGGTAATACCATTTGCCTTCATTCTCTTCGTCATCTTTCGCCAAAATATTATCTAGTTTATTTTCCAACAATTCGGCCATCTCCTGCTAAGCTATCAGGCAGAACGAGTCTCCATAAGTATAGAGTTACCGAAAAGAAGATAGTTGTTATTAAATGTGGAAACTAACTTTTTCTCATAGTATGTCCACCCTGTGAATGTTTTTCCTATATTGTTGGCTCAAAGCCCCCGCTTGTCAATATTAATAAAGCATTAGCTTATATTAATTAAAAGAAACATATTTAAGCTTCCGTTCCAATCTGCTTGCTTTCGGCACCCAAACTGGTATTGGCTATTTTTTCCAATTTACCGCCTTTTTGGCTATAATTAGATTAGATATTTCATGATATAAAGGAAAAGAATTATGACTGCAGACCTGCAAAATTCAAGACATCAATTAGGGCGACTGGTTGGCGTCAATAAGCGCGAAAATTATTATGAGCTTCACTACGCGACCGGCGAAATTGCCCGCGTTTACCTGATCGCCAACGGCATCTTCCGCTACTGGTTGGATCCAAGTCAAGAATTTGCCGAGACTGACGACATGCTTGTCCACGGGATTCAGCCCGACCCGCAATGCTTTGCCCGGGCTACGGCCCACGCGACCAGCGACATGTTCATCATTAACGCTGGCAGCTGCAAGTTGATTTTCCAGCAGAAGACGTCTCTCTTCAGCATTTTTGACGAAGCGGTCCACCGGACCCGGCTAGCCCAGGCGGCCCCGCTGGAACTGAGCGGCAAGCATGCCATTGAAGTGCTCAAGCAGAATCAAAATGAATATTATTACGGTGGCGGGGTACAAAATGGCCACTTCTGCCACAAGGGCGACAAGCTGCTGGTCAAGACCGATGGGATCACTGGAAAAGACGGCGTCTTAGCCGGCGTGCCTTTCTTCTGGACCAACGCGGGCTTTGGGGAATTGCGCAACACCAAGTCCAAGGGGATCTATGACTTCAGCGCCAGTCATGGACAAGCTGCCCTCCTGCGCCACCGGTCGCCGGTCTTTGACGCTTTTTACATCATTGGCAATTCTCCACAAGAAATTCTGAACAAGTACTACTCTTTGACGGGCAAGCCACTGATGCTGCCAAAATATGCCCTGGGACTCGGTCACCTCGGCAACTTCATCGACCCAATCTGGACGGCTGCTAAAGGCAAGAAGCACGACGCGATCCGCTTTGAGGACAACAGCTACTACTCCCGCGGCGATGCTGATGGAAAAGAGCTGACCTACCACGCTTCCCTCAACGGGGAAGACAAGTACCAGTTCTCCGCCAGAGCCATGATCGACCGCTATCATCGCTGGGATTTTCCGCTGGACTGGCTGATCCCCAACTATGAAGCCAAGCAGGAGGCTGACCATGACAGCTATGCCGCTTTTGCCAGCTATGCTAAGGAACAAGGCGTTCACCCTGGCTTTTGGACTGAAGACGACCTGACTCCGCCTAACCATAGCGAAAGCCTGGCTATCGACAATCCGGAAGCTGACCTGAATGAAGCCCGGGAAAACCTGGTCAAGGAAAACCCCAAGCAAAAGCCCCTGGTCCTGGTCAGAGACAGCCTGCGCCCCTTCCAAAGCGAGGCCGTGCTGGCTTACGGCGACATTGGCGGCGACTGGACGGCCATCAAGACCCAAGTAGCCACCCTTTTGGGGGCTGGCCTGTCTGGCCTGCCCTTCTTAGGCGCGGCCGTTAATGGCAAGATTGGCGGCGACAATGCCCAAATGGCCATCCGCGATCTGGAATGGAAGGTCTTTACCCCCCTGCTCTTCGTCATGGATGACCAAAGCCGCTTCAGCAAGACCCCATTTGCCTATAACAATAAGATAAGCAAAATCATGCAGGCTTACCTGCGCCTGAGAAAGCGGCTCCTGCCTTACCTCTATAACCTGGCTAGACAAGCTCAGGACGGCGAAAGCCTGGTCCGGCCCCTCTTCATGGAATTCCCGCACGAGCAGATCTGCTACGGATCCAGCTTTGGCGATGAATTCATGCTGGGGCCGCAAATCCTGGTTGCCCCAATCGTCAGCGGCAAGGCTGACAGCCAAGGGGTCTCCGTCCGCGACCACATCTACCTGCCAGACAAGCAGACGATCTGGATCGATCTCTTCACGGGCGAACGCCTGATGGGCGGCCGGGTCTACAACCGGCGCAAGTACCCGCTCTGGCAGCTGCCGGTCTTCGTCCGCGGCGGATCCATTTTTGACCTGGGCGACCGCAACTTCGTCTTCTACCCGCAAGGCGACTCCACTTACGTCTCCTACAATGACGATGACCTGCAAGACTACCGCCACAACTGGGCCACGACGACCATCCGCACCCACTTGGCGGAAAGCAGCCTGAAGATCATCATTGAGCCAACTACCGGCTATTACCCAGACCTGGCCATCAAGCAGGGGGCCACGCTCAAGGTCTTCTGCGACCACCACCCGGAGGAAATCCACCTCAGCGTTGACGGTGAAAGCAGCAAGCTGGAAGAATACGGCACCCCTGAAACTTTGGCCAGAGCCAAGGAAGGCTACTACTACGACAACAAGTTCTCTTGGACGCCGGAATTCACCGACCTTGGCGCTGGTCCGCGCAAGGCCCTGATCATCAAGCTGGCTGAGCGCGACATCAAGCAGTCCAAGATCGAGCTCAGCATCAGCAATTTCCACTTTGCCAACGAGCAGCTGGTCCACCAGATCACTGACGCGGCCCTGCGCCTGCCCGGCCGCTTTGAGCTGGACTCCAGCAAGACCAGCGCCCATTCGCTGACGGTCAAGTGGAACCAAAGAACGCCAATGGTGCAGATCGAAGTGAACGGCCTGCTCTACACTGGCATCCCTGGCAACATCTTCACCTTCACCGACCTGGCCGCCAACAAGGACTACAAGTTGCGCCTGCGCTATGAGTCCGGCTACAAGGTTTCTGAATGGTCCGACTTCATCCAGGCCAAGACCAAGCGGGACCCAAGCGACTACATCATTACTGGCGTAAAGGCGGCCGCCAGTGCTGCCAGCCGCCCGGGACACCCGGTCAAGTACCTCTTGGACAAGCGCGAGGCTACCGACTGGCAGACCGCCCAAACGCCGACGGCCGAAGAACCGGTCACCTTGACCTTCGCCTTCCCGCAGCAGGTGGAGCTGAGCAAGCTGATCTATGTTCCAAGAGCCTTGGACAAGGAGGGACGGCCGCTGAAGATGCGGGTTGAAGTCTCTACCGATGGCCTGACCTTCAATCCATACGGCGGCGATTATGAGTTCAACGCCGACTGCAAGAACAAGGTCATCGGCCTGCGCGGCGTCAGTGCCCAAGCCATCCGCCTGTCAGTCCTGGAAGCGACGGGGACGGGCCTTGGCGCAAGCAGCATCAACTTCTACCGGCCAATCCAAAATTAAGCCAAAAACCGGAAGCATCAGCACGATGCTTCCGGTTTTATTTTTCCAAAATTTACATTTTCGGCTTGCGCTTTATTTTACGCGGATGCTGACCGGTGCTTACAAACCGGCTTGTCATTCACGTGATCCGCGTACAAGGCCAAAAGCGGGTAGACCAAGTACCAAATAAACACTGCCCAAGCGTGCGGAGCCCGGATCCAGCCAATGATGACGGTGACTTCCAAAAGGCCAGCGCAGACCCAGGTAACCCGCTCATTGATCTTAGTGACTGGCAAAGTGCTTAAAGCCAGACACAGGATCAGCTTGCAGCTCATGTTGATCAAGGGAATGGCTACCAGGTCCGGCGGGCCGCCGGCCAGAAAAATAATTTGAATCAGCATCCTCATGGCCAAGCCAATCCCGGCCAGTAAATTGACGAAATGAATGATTTCCGCCTTTTTCATGTTTCTACCTCTATCCTATTTCTTTCTCGATTTTTCTTTTACCAAACTTTTTGACAAATATACATTATCTGTAATACTTAGATTTAGTATATTGCTTTTTCCGATTTCTGGCCAATCTTTTCTTTCCTTATTATTTATTTTCGTTTTTTATGCTTTATGAGTACAGCAAAAATCGCTTTGGAAGAATCCAAAGCGATTTCTTTGTGCTGAGAAGGCGAATGATAAAAGTTTAACCCTTGTCCGCACCAGCGGTAATCCCACTGACGTAGAACTTCTGCATGATGATAAAGAGGATCGTGATTGGGATGGCAATGATGACACACCCAGCCACGAATTGTGCAAAGTAGGTCGTCGCGCTGCCTTTTGCTGAGGAAAGCATGTTGTACAAACCATAAGCAATGGTGTAGGTCTTGGCATTCCCGGAGGTAGAAAGGATAATCCCGGAGAAGATGAAGTCGACCCATGGAGCCATGAAAGTGGTCAAAGCCGTGTAAACGATCATTGGCTTGGAAAGTGGCAAACCAATCTGGGTGAAGACCTGCCATTTAGTCGCGCCGTCCAGTTCAGCGGCTTCGTCAAGCGACCGGGGAATGGTGTCGAAGAAGCCCTTGGCAACGTAGAAGCCTAAGCCCGCGCCACCAACGTAAACCAGGATCAAGCCGCCCAGGTTCAGCATATTGAAGCCCTTCAGGATGTAGTAGAGGGCGATCATTGACATGAAGCCCGGGAACATCCCCAAGACCAAGGCGATTTGCAGGAATGGCTTCCGGAATTTGAAGCGAAGCCGTGAAAGCACGTAAGCTACGGAGATTTGAATAAAGGTTGACAAAGTTGCGGAAATAATCGCGACGATCAAGGTATTGATGATCCAGTTCAAATATGGATATTCAGGGTTGGTAAAGATCCCAATGTAGTTCGCGAAAGTCCATTTTTCAGGGAAGAAAGTTGAGATAAACCCAGTATCGTTATAGGAGAAACTGGCCAAAACGATCCACACGATTGGGATCAGCCACAGAATTGCCAAAATCGTCAGCAAGAGATATCTGAAGAAAAGCGATAGCTTTCTTTGATGTGCGTAAGATTTCAATTCTAACCCTCCTTAAAGGCAGTCGTGTGCCGGTAAGCGATCAAGGAGACTGTTGCACTCAAGATGAAGATCAAGATGCCCAGAACCGCTGATGCGTTGTAGCGCTGCTGCTGACCGAAGGTCAAGTTGTACAGCCAGTTGACCAGCAAGTCGGTTGAACCAGCACCGTTGTAGTTGTTGTTCATTGGCTTACCGCCAGTCAGCAGGAAGATGACGTTGAAGTTGTTGATGTTCCCGATAAACTGCTGGATCAGGGATGGACCCATCACGAACAGGATCTGCGGGAAAGTAATGTTGTGGAAGACCTGGAAGGCATTGGCCCCGTCGATCTTCGCCGCTTCAATTTGGTCTTGCGGCAGGTTCTGAATAATGGCCATGGAAACCAGCATGGAAACTGGAATCCCGATCCACATGTTGACGATGATGACCGTCAAGCGGGCCATCCATGGGGAAGCTTCGTTGTCGATGAAGTGAATTGGCGAACTGATCCAGCCCCAATGTTGGAGCAGGGTGTTCAGTGGGCCTTGCGCGTCCAGGAATTGGGCGATCAGCAGCAAGGAAACGAATTGTGGGATGGCATAAGCGATGACGAAGATCGTCCGCCAAATCTTCTTGTGCTTGATCCCCTTGGATTCAATCAAGAGCGCCAAGAGAACGCCGCCCAGGAAGGTGGTTGCCGTCGCGGCAACGGCCCAGATCAGGGTCCAGCCCAGAACTGGGAAGAAAGTACCTGACAAGTCACCGCTCAAGACATTGCCAAAGGCCTTGAAGCCGATCCATGAGAAGCCGATTGGGTGCTGGCGGTCATAGTTGGTGAAGGCCAGCAGGGTCATGAAGACCGTTGGCAAAACCGTAAAGAGGATGATCCCCAGAATAGGAATGAACATCAAGGTCGCGTGCAGGCGCTGGTCAAGCAGGCTGTGCAGCTCTTCCTTGTTGCTTGCCAGCCGCTTGCCTTCCCGCTTAAGCACGTAGTTGTAGCGTACTGACCGCAAGTTGATGACATAGAGGTAGATAAAGCCGATCACCAGGAAGACGGCCAGGACCCCGAAAAGCAGGATCAAGACTGAGTTGTCTGGCTGCTTGGTGACATAAACCCCTTGACTAGAATCAAAGACGACCTTCTTGGTCTTAACCGCGCCTAAGCTTGGCAATTGGCCCAGGGCATGCAGACCGCTGGTGAACAGCCATACAAAGAAGACGATTTCCGTTGCCAGCAGACTGATCCCCTTTGCCCATTGCTTGTGCTTGAGGGCACTGGCCCCCATCACGAAGAAGGACAGTTTGTCAGCAGCATCCCCCTTGGACCACACCTCTCGATACGTGGCTGCAGGAGGAATGTGTCCTTTTCTCTTAAACATTTTCTATACTCTCCTTCTCAACCATTGGATTGATGATTGCTGTAAAAATTGACTAAAAACGCTAACTAAAACTAATTCAAGCTAACTTATTTCTTAGAAATCTTCTTGTCAAACTTAGCAAGCTGAGCCTTGTATTGTGAAGCCTTGATCTTGCCGTCGTAAGCACCACTGATCAAAGGAGCTGCGCCATCCCAGAAGGTTGCCATTTGTGGCAGCTTTGGCTGCAGAACTGAGTTGCCGCTCTTGGACATTTCGATTACGGCTTCAGCAACTGGGTCGCTCTTAACCGCGCTTGAGGCAACCGCGCTCTTCAGAACTGGGATTTGACCAGCTTCCTTGTGGGCGATCAGTTGTGACTTCTTGTTGGTGATGTAGGCAGCCAATTGTGAAGCGGCCTTAGCGTTAGAGGTGTGTGAGTTGACAGCGAAGCCTTCGATCCCCAAGAACGCTTCGAGTTGGGCCTTCTTGCCACCGACAGTTACCATTGGGTACTTGGCAACGCCGAAGTTCTTGCCCAAGATCTTCTTGATGTTGGCAGCGTTCCAAGGACCATCCATGATGGCGTCAGCGTTGCCCTTCTTCAATTGGTTCAAAGCGTTGGAAGTCTGCATTACGCCCTTGTTGCTCTTTTGCTTGGCAATCCAGGTCAAAGCGTTGACACCGTTTTGGCTGTTGAAGGTTGAGCCCTTAAGGTCTTCGCCGTTGTCGCCGTAAAGCTTGGTGCCGGCTGAGAAGAAGATTGGCCACATGGTGTAGGCGTTGGTAAAGTCAGTGGCAACCACGCCCTTAGAGGTCAAAGTGTTCCAGTCCTTGACGTCATTAGCTGACAGCTTGGACTTGTTGTAGTAGATCGTGTCGGCTTGTTGAGCGTATGGGTAAGCGTAGACCTTGCCCTTCCAAGTTACGCCCTTGTAAGCTTGGGCAACATAGTCGCTCTTGATCTTCTTGGTGTCGCTTGGTGACAGTGGGTTGATGTAGCCCGCGTTGGCCATTTGCCCCAATTGGTCGTTAGGAACTTCGAAGACGTCCGCAGCCTTGGATGCGTCTTTGCCGACGTCAGTCTTGGCGTTGGCTGAACCGTTAGGACTTTGGGTAACCTTAACGGAAATGTTTGGATACTTCTTGTGGAAGTCCTTCACGATTGACTTGTAGTAGCCGACTTGTTCGGTGTCAACCCACAAAGTCAATGAAGCCTTCTTGTTAGAATTATTTGATGAACTGCTGCTGCTGCTCCCATTTGAGCAAGCTGATAAACTCAACGCAGCCAATACTGCGGCACTGCTCATGGCAGCTTTCTTCCATAAACTCATTTTTTTTCCTCCTAAAATAACATTTGTTAGTTTTCATACCGCCTGCGGCCTTTGCCGCAAGTCTTGGTAAGCTTGATTAAATTAGTTTCCAGCAATTCTTCTTAATTGCTGATCGTTACGTGCGTGTCCTTGTCGAAGAAGTGGGCACTGTTCAGGTTGAAGCCCGCCTTGACGTTGTCGCCAGGGTGGTGGAAGTCGCGGGCGTTTACCACGCCGACGAATTCAGTTCCATCGACGTTCATGTAAAGCTGGCTTGTTGCCCCCAGCAATTCCGAAACGACGACTTCCGCGTCAACCGTTGATTCTGGCCAAGTGTCCAGGAAGGCTTGTTCCATGTGGATGTCTTCAGGACGCAAGCCCATCACCAGCTTCTTGTCCTTGTAGCCCTTCTCGTTCAATTCCTTGGCCCGGCCTTCTGGCAGACGCATCTTTACGCCCTTGCCATCGGAAATGTAGGCCCCGTCAAAGGAAATATCGAAAAAGTTCATTTGCGGTGACCCGATGAAGCCAGCCACGAATTGGTTGACAGGCTTGTTATAGACTTCCTTTGGCGTCCCGATCTGCTGGATCCGCCCGTTGTTCATGACGACGATCCGGCTGGCCAAAGTCATGGCTTCGGTTTGGTCGTGAGTAACGTAAATCGTGGTCGTCTTCAGCTTTTGGTGAATCTTGGCGATCTCCGCTCTCATGGAGACCCGCAGCTTGGCGTCCAGGTTGGACAGCGGTTCGTCCATCAGGAAGATTGGCGCATCACGTACGATCGCTCTCCCTAAGGCAACCCGCTGTCTTTGGCCACCAGACAGGTCGGCTGGCCGCCGTTCTAGCAGGTGGGCTAACCCCAAGGATTGGGCCGCGCTCTTGACCCGCTTGTCGATTTCACCCTTGTCATAGTGACGCAGCTTCAGGCTGAAGGCCATGTTGTCGTAAACGGACATGTGCGGGTACAGGGCGTAGTTCTGGAAGACCATAGCGATGTTCCGGTCACGTGGGCCAACATCGTTCATGACCTTGCCGTCGATGGCCAAGGTCCCCTTGGAAATGTCTTCCAAGCCAGCGATCATCCGCAGGGTCGTGGACTTGCCGCAGCCAGATGGCCCAACAAAGACGATGAATTCTTGATCGTCGATGTGGAGGTCAAAGTCAGACACGGAGTAGTCGGTGGCATTTGGGTATTTCTTATAGATGTGATTTAAGTCAATTTTTACCATTGCTCTTCTACCTAGTCCTCTTCTGTCTATTTTTCAGTCTTTTCAAACACTTTTTCGATTTCGCTCAATTCAAGGGCGCTCGTGGAGCCAACCACGTAGTCCGCTCCCTTGAGCACGACCGGATCCCCGATTCCGACCGCGAATTGGCCAGCAGCCTTGATTGACTGGATGCCAGCCGGCGCGTCTTCAAAGGAAATTACCTCGTCAGCCTTCAAGCCTAGCAGCTCTTGGGCCTTGACGTAGATTTCCGGATCCGGCTTCCCATGCTTCAAGGTCGCTGGGTCAACCCGGGCTTCGAAGGCATCCTCCAAGCCCAGCTGGTGCAGAATCAGCGGCGCGTTCTTGGAGGCTGAGGCCAGGGCCAGCTTCAAGCCTTGCTGCTTGGCTTCGTCAAGAAGCTTGCCCATGTTTGGCAAAATGTCTGCCCGAGTCATCTGCTTGACCGCGTTCACGTAAGCCGCGTTCTTCTTGGCGGCCAGGGCTTCCTTCTCTGCTTCCGTGTATTGGTCTTGCTTGTGACCAAATTCCAGAATCAGCTCCAGGGAGTCCATTCTTGATCTGCCGCGGAGCTTGTCGCCAAACTCTTCCGGAAGATCAATGCCAATGCTCTTGGCCAGGTCTTGCCAAGCTTTCAAGTGGTAGACGGCTGAGTCGGTGATTACCCCGTCCAGGTCAAAGATTAATCCTTTAAGCATTTAGTCTGTCCTTCTTTCAATGCAACTTCTTGATCCCAAACCTTGACCGTCAGGTCAGCACCTGACAGAAGGCTGATCTTGACCTTGTCGGCAACTTCCACGGCCAGGATACGACCCCGGTAGTTGATCTTGAAGCTGTAGCGCGTCCAGCCCTTTGGCAGGAATGGCGCGAAGCTTACGCCGTCTTCGTTGTAGCGCATGCCGGCAAAGCCTTGCACGATGGCCAGCCAGCTGCCGGACATTGAAGTGATGTGCAGGCCGTCGCTGGTGTCGTTGTTGTAGTTGTCCAAGTCCAGGCGGGCTGTCCGCTTGTACAGGTCCATGGCCTTTTCCTGCTTGCCCAGTTCCGCGGCCAGGATGGCGTGGATTGAAGCACTCAGGGAGCTTTCGTGAACCGTCATTGGTTCGTAGAAGTCGAAGTTCTTTTCCTTTTGTTCCTTGGTGTAGCGGTCATTCAAGAAGTAGATCCCTTGCAAAACGTCGGCTTGCTTGATGAATGGGGAACGCAGGATCTTGTCCCATGACCAGTGCTGGTTCAACGGCAATTGGTCGGCAGGGATGCTGGAGACTGGACGCAGGTCCTTGTCCAGGTAGGTATCGTTTTGCACGAAGATGCCTAATTCCTTGTCTTCTGGGAGGTACATGCGGTCAACGATGTCTTGCCACTTGGCCAGTTCATCGTCGCTTACCTGCAGGCGCTTCTTAGCCGCTTCATCAGCCAGTGGCCAACGTTCCAGGGTGTAGCTGAGCAGCCATCTGGCCATCGTGTTGGTAAACCAGTTGTTGTTGACGTTGTTTTCGTACTCGTTAGGACCGGTTACCCCGTGGATCATGTACTTGCCCTTGCGCTTGGAGAAGTGGACCCGGTCAGCCCAGAAGCGGGCGGTCGATACCAAGACGTCCATCCCTTCGTCCTTAACGTAGGAGTCATCGCCCGTGTAACGGGTGTATTGGTAGATGGCAAATGGAATGTCCGCGTTTCTGTGGATTTCTTCGAAGGTGATTTCCCATTCGTTGTGGCATTCAATCCCGTTGAAGGTCACCATTGGGAACAGGGCCCCCTTCAAGCCTTGCTGGCGGGCGTTGTGGAAGGCGCCTGGCAATTGCTCGTGCCGGTATTCCAGTAACGCGTGGGTAACTTCCTTAGGAGCAACGGCCAAGTACATTGGGATAATGAAGGCTTCCGTATCCCAGTAAGTGGCACCGCCGTACTTTTCACCGGTGAAGCCCTTTGGCCCGATGTTCAAGCGAGGGTCTTGACCATAGTAGGTCATGAACAATTGCAGGATGTTGAAGCGGATCCCTTGTTGGGCATCTGGGTCGCCGTCAATGGCAACGTCACAGGATTCCCAGCGCTTAGCCCAAACCGCCTCGTGGTCAGCCAGGTTTTGGTCAAATGACTTAGCCTGCAGCTGGTCCATCAGCTTTTGCGCTTCGGCTGCCTGCTCCGCGTCAGCCACGTCCCGGCTGGTAACGACGATGACGTCCTTTTCCAGTTCGAAGCTTTCGCCTTCGCCCAAATCATAGGTGAAGCTTTCGCTCAATTGCCCTGCGGCTGTCTTGACCGTGCCTTCGACTTTTTCGTTGTTTTCCCGCATTGATTCCTTAAGGAGGACGGTGAATTGTGGGGTGCCGAAGTTGTTGGCCTTGGTCCGCAGCTGAATGCTTCTAGCGCCGGCGTCTTCGCCTAAGGCATCCCAGAAGCCTTCTTCATAGTTGGAGTCTTCATTGTAGACCCGGCCGTTCAAGCCGCTGGCTACCGCAATCTTGGCGCTGCCGCTTAAAACGGTGGCCTTGACCTTGATCAAGGCAGCCTGGCGGATGACCACGCTCAAGAAGCGGGTAAACTCAAACTTGACGCGGACGTCGCCGCCTTCATAGATGAAGGAGCGGGTCAGCAGGCCTTGATGCATGTCCAGGGTAAGCTCGAAGTCGCTGATCTTGTTGACGGCCAGGTCCAGCTTGGTGCCGTTGATCGTGATGCCCAAGTCAATGAAGCTTGGCGCGTTCAAGGTCTTGCCGAAGTAGTCCGGGTAGCCGTTCTTCCACCAGCCGACCCGAGTCTTGTCTGGGAACCAGACGCCCGCGTAGTAGGTGCCTTTCAGGCTGTCGCCGCTGTAGCCTTCTTCAAAGTTGCCGCGCAAACCCATATATTCATTGCCGATTGAGGTCATGCTTTCTTGCAGCCGCTTGTCTTCTTTATTGAAGGTGTGGCTGGTTAATTTCCAGGGATCGATTTCAAAAATGCGTTTCATGTTTCTTTTTTCCTCGCTCAATTGATTCTGACTCAATTATGCCGTTACTTGCAAACGCTAACAAGGACTGATTTGATGTTACCGTTAACAGCTTTTTTACATCGTTTCAATCACGTAGCCTTTTGGCGCTAATTTCCCGTCAGCGTACTTTTGGCTCAAAGCCGCGTCAGCCTTGACTTCCACCGGCTGGTCAGTCGTGTTGAACCAGGCTTCGACCTTTTCAGCGCCGGCGCGCTTGACGTGGACCAAACCGTTTTCAGCGACTTCCAAAAGGGTCGTCCCCTGACTCAGGGTCTTGGCGTGGGCCAAGCGGAACTTGATCAGGCGGCTGACGGCCTCCCAAACGGGGCTGCCCGCCTTGGACCAATCCATTGGCTTGCGGCAGTCCGGATCAGCACCGCCGCTCATCCCCATTTCGGTCCCATAGTAGATGCATGGAGTCCCGGTTTGGAGGAAGGTGAAGGCCAAAGCCTGCAGGGCCTTGTCTTCATCTTCGCCGGCAACGGTCTTGATTCTTGGCGTGTCGTGCGAGTCCAGGACGTTCAGCATGACTGAATTGGTCTGGTCCCGGTACAAGAAGAGCTGGTCGGTCAGCAGCTCGGTCATGGTCTTGGCGTCTTGCGTCCCCTTCAGGAAGTGGTCGGAAATCAAGCCGGTGAAC
This sequence comes from Lactobacillus porci, assembly GCF_009695985.1. Taxonomy (NCBI): domain Bacteria; kingdom Bacillati; phylum Bacillota; class Bacilli; order Lactobacillales; family Lactobacillaceae; genus Lactobacillus; species Lactobacillus porci. The sequence continues at coordinate 23,490 of NZ_VUMX01000010.1, read as the reverse complement.
GGATAGTTCATGACCCCGGAGAATTCGCCGCCATTAAGCCAGGACTGGCTGGAGTGCCAGGATTCGCCCAAGATGTAGAAGTCGGGCTTGATAGCCACGACCGCGTCATGGAAGGCTTTCCAGAAGTGGTGGTCCACTTCGTCCGCCACATCCAGGCGCCAGGCATCGATATCGAATTCCTTGACCCAATAGGTCGCGATCGTCAGCAGGTAGTCCTGAACTTCCGGGTTGGCGGTGTTCAGTTTTGGCATGTGCTTTTCAAAGGCAAAAGTCTCGTAGCTTGGATCTTCCGGATCATATGGCTCAACCGGAAAGCGGTTGATGTGGAACCAGCCGGCGAAGCGGGACTTGGCCCCATTTTTGACTACGTCCTGCCATTGCAGGGAGTGGTCGCCCATGTGGTTGAAGACGGCGTCAAGCATGACGTGCATCCCCCGCTCATGCGCCGCGTTGACCAGCTGGGCAAACAGCTTCTTGTCGCCAAAGTCAGGGTCGATCTCCAAGTAGTCGATGGTGTCGTACTTGTGATTGGAGCTGGCCTTGAAGATCGGGCAGAAGTAGAGTCCGTTGACTCCCAGCTGCTTCAGGTAGTCCAAATGGTCCAGCACCCCTTGCAGGTCACCGCCGTAGAAGTCTTCTCTAGTCGGGTGGTCTTCAGGATTCCAGGCCTTGGTGCCGGGGCGGTCGTTTTGCTTGTCCCCATTGGCGAAGCGCTCAGGGAAGATTTGGTACCAGACCGTGTGCTTGACCCAGTCCGGGGTCTTGACCATGTCGATTTCGTGGAAGTAAGGCAGCTTGAAGTAATTGTTTGGATCCTCGTAGGCTGCTTCTTCGTCTTCCCGCAGGCCGCGGTCGCCATAGACGCACTTGCTGCCGTCAAGGCCAATGACCTCAAACAGGTATTGGGCCCGGTGCAAAGGCAGGGTCAGGGTGCCTTCCCAGTAGTCCTGGACCTGGCCATGCCCGGCCAGGGTCAAAGACAATTCCCGCTTCTTTTCCAGCGGCTCATGCACGTCAGCGTAGTAGACGCGGACTTCCTTGATGTCTTTGCCCGTGTGGAGACGAACCTTCATTTGTTCTTTGTTGATCAGGAAGCAGTCTTCGCTTTCTGGTCTGTGTCTCAATGCTGCAGTTTGCATTTGCTTATGCTCCTTAGGTATTTTTTGCTTGCTGTTCGTTCTTTACTGTGTTTACCTTTTCGTCTAACTTATTTGGCTTTTAAAACGAGGCCGGCAAACGGCATCAGGGTCACTTCCTGGCCCGTGGCCGTCCAATTGCCGGCTTGCAGGATTAGCCGTGACTTGGCAAATTCAGCCGGCAAGGTGACCTGCTGCTTCTTGGCGCTGAGGGAGACGATCACCAGAGCGTGCTCTTGGCCCAAGTCCCGCTGGTAGGCCACGATTTCCGGGGCCGTGTCAAGCAGGTAGTAGCTCCCGTCAGTAAAGAGGGCTTCCTGCTTGAGCTTCAGCAAGGCCTTGTAGAAGGCCAGCATGCTGTCTGGATCTGCTTCCTCGCTCTTGACGCTCACCTGGTCTTGGCTTTCGCCAGTCAGCCACGGGGTGACGGTACTGAAGCCATTGAACTGGCTGTCATCCCAAGGCATGGGGCCTCTGGCTGGCAGCTTGTGGGTGGCATTGACCATTTCAAGAGCCGCGGCTGGTGACTTGCCGGCTTTTTGGGCGCTGGCCATGAAGGCGTCAACCGTCATGTCCTTGAAGTCGGCCGCTTTCTCAAAATGCAGGTTGTGCAGGCCAAGTTCTTCACCGTAGTAGATGATCGGCAGCCCGTGCTCCAGATACATCAGCATGGCCAAAGACTTCTGCTGAACCGCGGTCTTGGCAAATCTGGTGCCCAGGCGGGCCATGTCATGGTTGCTCCAGTACAGGGTCGGCAGGCCGTCCTTTAAAGTCTGCTGCCAAACCGCCTGCGTCTGCTTAAATGCCAACCAGTCCATGCCCTTTGGCTGGTACTGGTCGCTGTAGGACTCGTCAACCGTGGACTGGTCCTCTGCAAAATATCTGAAAGTGACGACGGAGTCCATCAGGCCGCGATCCTTGGCCGTGTAGTCGTAAGCCAGGTTGACGTTGGCGCTGGCCGCCTCGCCAAGCAGCAGGGTGCCTGGGAAGTCCCGGCGGATGGCCGCGCAGAACGGCCGCAGTCTTTCCTGCACTTCCGGCAGGTTGGCGAAGAAGGGTTCGGCTACCACTGGCTCTTTGCCGGTTGATGGGTAGCTCTGGTGCAGGTCAGCCTTGGCAATGTGAATGAAGGCATCCACCCGCAGACCATCGACCCCCTTGGCCAGCCAGAATTCCGCGGCCTTGAGCATCTCTTGGGCAACCTTGGGATTTTCCCAGTTCAGGTCCGGCATCCGCTTGTCAAACAAATGGAAGTAGGACTGGCCAGTCCCCGCCGGGTCAGGTTCCCAGACGCTGCCGCCAAAGAAGCTGCCCCAGTTGTTGGGCCGCTTGCCCTGCTTGCCGGCAAAAATATAGTAGTCCCGGTAAGGGCTGTGGGGATCGCTGACGGCTTCCTTAAACCACGGGTGCTGGATGGACGTATGGTTGAGGACGAAGTCCATGATGACCTTGATCCCTGCCTGATGCAGGTCAGCCACCATGCCTTCAAAGTCAGCCATGCTTCCCAGCTTGCCGTCGATTTGGTAGTAGTCGCTGACATCATAGCCGTTGTCGACACCCGGGGACTGGTAGATCGGATTCAGCCAAACGGCGTTGATCCCCAAGTCCCGCAGGTAGGGGATGCGCTGGCGAATCCCGTTCAAGTCACCGATGCCATCCCCATTGCTGTCCTGGAAGGACTTGGGGTAGATCTGATAGATTATTGCATTTTTAAACCATTCGTCATGTTTGCTCATGTTCTGAATCCTCCGCCTCTAATTAAAGCAGACACCAGGGAACGCTTACAACGAAGAGATGCGTGTTAGCGCTAACAAAAGAGCATTCCTGCTTCAGGAATGCTCTTTTAGGTTGATTTAACGCGCTTTCGCGTATTTTTCAAGTACTGGCGTTGTTACAAAATATTACAAATTCAATGTGCTTTTTTAAAATGATAAGTCCTACTTGGTCGACTCCGCCACGTCCAAGGTCGGCTCGATGAACATTTCCCCTTGCGGGGCACCGTCTTGGCGGATCTTGCGCAGGATCAGGTAGGCCAGCTTCTCGCCGATCTCCCAGAGGGCCTGCTTGACGGTGGTAATCGTTGGCGAAGCGACCCGGTTCAACAGGACCCCGTCAAAGCCGATCACGCCAAAGTCAGCCGGAACGCTGGCCTCGCGGGCTTCCAGTCCCTGCAGCACGCCCATGGCGATCCGGTCGCTGGCACAGACGAAACAGGTGTTCTTTGGAAATTCGTCCAGGTGCTCCTCGATGAACTGGCGTCCGTCATGGCTACTGTTTGGCAGACGGAAGACCCGGGGGATCTTCTTGTTCTGCTGCATGGTATTGACGTAGCCGGCTTCTCTTGAGAATTCAAAAGCCTCCTTGACATCGAGCCCGATGAAGACGATGTTGCTGTAGCCGCGCTTTAAGGCGTACTCAGCCGCCATCGTCTCCCCTTGCAGGTTGTTGGTGTCCACGAAGTCGTAGCCGCCGCCGTTTTCGCCAAACAGGACAAAAGGCATCTTGATCTGGTTCAGCATTGGATACTCACCGGTTCTGGCCCCGGTGATGATTACCCCATCTGCCGCGCCCTGGTTGATCTGCTTGCCATCCAGCAGAAGCTGGAGCGTGTAGTTTTCCTTTTTCAGGCCGGTGGCCACGCCAAACAACACGTTGGTGAAGTAGGGGTCCGTGCCGTCAACGTCTTCCAAGATAACAAACTTGACGACATTGGTCTGGTTGGTTGCCAGGGCCCGGGCCGCATGGTTGGGGTGGTAGTTGAGCTTGTGCATGGCATCCTCGACTACCAGCTGCAATTCCGGGGCTACCAGTTCCGGATGATTGATAACCCGGGAAACGGTCATCTTGGAGACGTGGGCCTTGCGGGCAACGTCCTCAAGGGTTGTAGTTCTTTTCACGCCGTGATCCTCCTCTGATCTATCTGCTTACGCGATCCGCGCGACAAAGGCCTGGTACGGGCTTAAGACCGCCTTAGTCAAGGACTTGGGCACGGGAGCGTTGGCTACCAGGACTGACGCGATTTGGTCCGGCAGATCCAAGACCTGCTCCTGGTCTGTCAGGTTGCCGACGACTAAAAGCTGCTCATCGCCTAGGATCCGCTTATAGGCCATCACGCCAGCGCTGGTGTCCAGCAGGCTGAAGTCACCGTCAACCAGGATTCGGTCGTGATGCCGCAAGGCGATCAGCTTTTGGTAGACATAGAAAATGGAGTCCGGGTCGGCCAGGGCGGCTTTGACGTTGATCGCGGCATAGTTGGGGTTGACCGCCAGCCAAGGCTTAGCGCTGCTGAAGCCGGCGTTCTGGCTGTCATCCCACTGCATCGGAGTCCGGGCATTGTCGCGGCCCTGGGAGTTGATGGACGCGATCACTTGCTTGGGATCGGCCCCAGCGGCCACCCGCTCATTGTACATGCGGACTGATTCAATGTCGGCAACCTCATCAATGGTATCCACGTGTCGGTTGGTCATGCCGATCTCTTCGCCTTCATAGATATAAGGCGTTCCGCGCAGGCAGTGCAGGATCATGGCCAGCATCTTGGCGCTTTCGACCCGGTATTTGCCGTCGTTGCCAAAGCGGGACACGATTCTTGGCAGGTCATGGTTGTCCCAGAAGAGGCTGTTCCAGGCATGCTTGAAGTCCAGGCGCTGCCACTTGGCCAAAACCTGCTTCAATTCGCCAGGATCGACTGGCCGGGTGTCCCATTTTTCCTTGCCCGCCTGCTTGTCCAGGTTGGTGAATTCAAATTGGAAGACCATGGACAGTTCCTTGCGGTCCGGGTCACTGTAAAGCGGCGCGTTGTCCAGCGTTGCCCCCCAGGTCTCGCCAACCGTCAGGAAGTCTTCTTCGCCAAAAGTCTCCCGGTGCATTTCCTGCAAGTAGTCGTGCAGCTTGGGACCGTTGGCCGTAACTCCCGCGTCCGGCTGCTTGCCGATCAGCTCGATGACGTCCATGCGGAAGCCTCCGATCCCCTTGGCGATCCAGAAATTCATCATCTTATAGATCTTGTCCCGCAGGGCGGGGTTAGTCCAGTTCAGATCCGGCTGCTGCTTGGCAAAGAGGTGAAGGTAGTATTGCCCGACTTGCTCATCGTATTCCCAGGCACTGCCGGAAAAAGCGGACTTCAAGTCATTTGGCCGCTCACGCCAGACGTAGTAGTCGTGCTCTGGAGAATCAGGATGCTTTCTGGCTTCCACGAACCAAGGGTGCTGGTCAGACGTGTGGTTAACCACCAGGTCCATTACGATCCGGATTCCCCGCTTTTTGCCTTTCGCGATCAATTCTTCCATATCGGCCATGGTTCCGTACTTCGGATCGATCTGCTCATAATCGGCGATATCGTAGCCATTGTCGATGCCTGGAGACTTGTAGACCGGGCAGAGCCAGATGGCGTCAACGCCAAGCTGCTGCAGGTAGTCCAGGCGGCTGATGATCCCTTGCAGGTCGCCAACCCCATCCCCGTTGCTGTCTTGGAAAGACTTTGGGTAGATTTGGTAAATGACCGCGTCCTTCCACCACGGCTCCTTTACTTTAGAAACGCTGTTTCTTTCATTCATGTTAATTGCACCTAATCATATTAAATAACTTTTTCCTACACGCTTTTCTAAAACGCTCACATATTAAGGCTAGTATAACCAAGCACAAGCCCGAATTCAAGCGACGACAAGCTTCACTGTTTTTTAATCTTCAAAAAAGCCGCCGCGGACTTTCCCGCGGCGGCTTAAAGTAATGATCAATAGTCTTCTTCGTCAGCGTCTTTGCCATAGCCTTCCGGCTCGTACTTGGCAGCCAGTTCCTTCAGGTTCTTGTCAAAGTTCTTGCCTGAGAAGCGGTGGGCCAGCCATTCCAGACTGAGTTCAAGCCACTTGGCCGTATGCCGGCTGCCCTGCCAGCTGTTGTCCTCGGTGGCCAGTTCCGGCGTGGCCAAAGAGTAGCCGTGCAGGCCAATGTCAAACATGTGGGCCTCGCACTGGACATGGTTGGCATACAGGGCGGACTCGTAGGCCATGGTGTTGGTTGGCAGAACGATCGGGTCATTCCATGACTGGAAAATAAAGGTAGCTGGCGTCTTCTCCGTCACGCCCAAAGAAGTGTCGATCAGCTTCTCGTCTTTTGGCAGGGCGCTTTCAGCTTGGCTGCCCAGTTCAAAAGCCACCTTGTGGACGTCAGTCAAAGGATAGCCCAAAATCGTCGCGTTCGGCCGGACCTCATCCCCTTGATAGCCATACTTTTCTTGGTACTTGGCCTCATCAGCCATGTAATTGGCGCCGGTCGCGATGTGGCCGCCGGCGGAAAAACCGATCGTCACAATCCGCCGCGGATCAATCTGGTATTCCGCGGCATGGTCCCGGTAGTACTTGATCGTTGACAGGACGTCAAGACCAGCATCTGGATAGATCTGCCCTTCATCTTGCAGCAGGTTGTAGTTGACGATGCAGGCATTGTAGCCGCGCGCCATGTAGGCCATCGCGATTGGCTCGCTTTCCCGGGCTGACAGGTGGGTAAAGCTGCCGCCGGGAATGACGACCATCAAAGGTCGCTTTTTGTCCAAAGGCGGTCGGTCCGACTTGATCGTGTAAGTTTCGACCGTATATATGCGGTCGTTAAAGTTCTTTAGTTGAATCTTCTTGGTTTCCATCGTTCTTTTTCGCCTCGTCTTTTCTCCTGGACATCCCCCTGGACAAGAGCAAGGTTGCCAGAGGGACGGTCATCAAGACGCCCATCAGGGAGTACATGATGATCAATGCCTCGTTTACGAAAAGTTTATCATTAATTACCTCTCCAAAGGAGTAATGAAGCCTGTAATACCAAAGAAAAAGCGACAAAAAGCTGCCGAACATCCCGAAGATGATGGTGTTCATGGCTGTCCCCAGGACGTCGTAGCCAATGGCACTCCCGCTCTTGAGCAATTCTTCCTCAGTAATGCCCGGCTTGGCCTTCTTGATCTCCAAAATCCCGGAGCTCATGGAGACCGCCGCTTCCGCGACCGCCCCTAAGGCTGAGAAGACCGCGACGGTGATGGCGATCATTTCATAGCTGATCCCCGGCATCTGGGAGTGGCCCAGGAGAATTTCCCCCGCTTCCGGGCCTAAGCCGGCCGCCTGGGCCAGATACTGGATGCCCGTGATAAAGAGACTGACTAGGGCCAAAACGCCGACAGAGGCGTAAAAAGAGTTCTTAGCCACCGTATAGTCGTGGGTTCCCAGGAAGATGATCGTCACCAGTTTTAAAGGCACGAAAATCAGGGTAATGATGGGAATATTCAAGCCCCAGGAAATCAGGAGGGCGACCAGGATCAGCAGCAGGGTATTGATCAGGACGCTGAAAAAGCTGCGGATCCCGGTTTCCCCGCCAATGATGGTCATCAAGACCGCCAATAATAGAATCAAGGCTCCTAAGCTGCTCATGACGCTTTCCCTCCTTTCCGGCTAAAGCCCAGCTTGATGCGCGCGCGCTGCTCCTTATTCAGGAACAAGAGGCAGCAGGCCGTCGCGATTGGCACCGTCAAGACGATCCCGATCGCTGAGACCGCGCTCTGGGTAGCCCCCAGGTTCATCGTAAAGCTGAACATGGTGCTGATCGTATTGTTGTCCCGCAGGTAAAGGATGCTTTCCGGCAAAGCCTCAGAGATAAAAAGCAGGACCAGGACGTTGATCAAGGGCCCCATGATCTCCTGGCCCATGGTCCGGCCAGCAATCAGCAGCTCTTTCACCGTGATCTCTGGCTTGTGCTGGATCAGCTCGTGCAGACTCGATACGATGTCCGTAGCTTCGTCCATAACGGCCCCCAGCACCCCTAAAAGGGTCTGGGCCATAAAGATTCCCCGCACGTCCTGGGTGGCATAGTCGCCCATTTCATAGTTGAGGTAGCTTTCGCCCGTCAGCTTAATGATCAAGTAGCAGAGGCCAAAGGAGACAAAGACTCCCAAAAGCGTCGCCAGCCAGGTCACTAGCATTTTTTTGCCAAAACCCTGCACCAGCCACAGGCTGAAGAAGGAGAAGACGATATCAGCCAGGGAGAACATCAAGACGATATAGGCCCCGTTGACTTGGACGTCCCACAGAATCAGCAGGTAGAACAGGATCCAGCTGACCGCCATCGACAGGATCAAATGCCAGCTCTTGACCCCCACGACCAGGATCATCAAGGTCAAGGTGACGGTCAAAGCCAGCATTAAGGTCCAGTCCCGCTTGGGCGAGATGATCGCCAAAGTTCCCTTGTGGATCTGGACAAAAATCCGCTGCCGCGGTCGGTACTTCTGGGTGACCAGCTGGGAGGGATAATAGGTATTGACCGTTTTGAAGACCTGTCCCCGGTGCTTGCCCGAGAGGAGCTTGACGTGCAGGTACTGGCGCCGCTCCTCATCTTTGTTGTTGTAAATGTCGGTTTCCTTCTTGAGCAGCTTGTCCTTGATCTGGCGATCCATAATCACGGCCACGTCGTTGGCATAGCCGGCGGTCTTGAAGTAGGTGATCCCCGTTGCCAGCAAGCCCGCCAGCAGGACCAAGGCAGCCCAAAGCAGGCGCCGCTTCTTTAAGCTCATGCTTTCATCCTTTCCAGTTTTCTTTTCGCGCTTTCATTGTAAAACAAACAGGCGACCGCGTGCGGTCGCCTGTGTTTTTTTAGGAATTAGTTAAGCAATTCCTTAGCTTGAGCAAAAAACTCAATCAGCCTGATTAAAAAATTCGCTTCCACCAAGGACGCTTCTTGGATTTAAGCTGCATGTCCGCCAGAGTCCGGTGGGTTGGCGCGGCCTTTTGGGCATGTTCTTGGACCTTGTCCATCAAGGCCCGGTGCACCTCTTCATCCGACCGGTGCATGTCCGCGACCACCCGCTCGCGCTTTTGCTCAGGGGTCAGGGGCAGGTCCAGGTCGGCCTCTTCATCCGCGTCATCAGCCGGCAGGTCGGGAATGTCATCCCAGCCAAGCACGTCGTCAGCTGGCGCGGCTGGCTTCTGGGCTTCTTTTAAAGACGACAGCTCCTCTTTCAAGGAGTCGATCACCTGGTTCTGGCTTTCGATGGTCTTTTGCAAAGACGCCACCACCTGGGCTATTTTCTCAGAATTCTCCTTGGCAAAAATCCCCGAGGCTGCCTGCAGCAGGGTCTGGCCAGGCTCTTTTGACTTGGCCACCAGCTGGCGCAGCTTCTCCAGGTCCTCTGGACTGTAGAGACGGGCGTTTTTCTGGTGAGCAAAGTAAGCCGGGTTGCCAGTCACTTCTTCCACGATCTTGGAATACTTGCGCAGGGTGTTTTCACTAATGCCAAGCTCCTTCGCCGCTTCACTGGTCTTTTTCCGCTCACTGGTCTCACTCATTTTTATTTCCCGTTTCCCCAAAAATCAATCCTAATCGTGCTTGTGCAACAAAGTCTTCTTGTGCGCGTAGCGTTCTTCAGCAAAGTCGATCAAGCGCGTAATCAAGTCCCCGTACGCGATGCCGGCTTCTTCGAACAATTTTGGATACATGCTGATGCTGGTAAAGCCTGGCAGCGAGTTCAGCTCGTTGAAGATGACTTCCCCGTCGCTTTCGCGCAGCATGGAGTCGATCCGGGCCATGCCGCTGCATTCAGTGACTTGGTAGATCTTCAAGGCGTTTTGCCGGACCTTTTCTGCCGTTTCTGCCGGAATCTTGGCTGGAATCTGCAAGGTCGTGGTTGAGTCGTCGCTGTACTTGTTTTCGTAGCTGTACCAAGTGTTCTTGGCGTTGATGATTTGGCCGACGCCAGAAACGATTGGGTGGTCGTTGCCCAAAACGGCCGTTTCCACTTCAGTCCCGACGATGCCTTCTTCAACTAAGACCTTGTCGTCGTACTTGAAGGCTTCCGCCAAAGCATCAGCGTAGTTGGAGTCGTCAACCACGTGGGTAATGCCGACTGATGAGCCTTGGTTTGATGGCTTAACGAAGAGGTTGGTCGTGCCCAGCTTCTTTGCTACCCAGTCGTAGCTCAGCTTTTCATTGTCTGGATCATCGTATTCGTAGCGCTTGATGGATACCCACTTAGCGACTGGCACGCCGGCCGTTTCCGCCAGAATCTTAGTGAATTCCTTGTCCATCGTCACGGCAGCCGCCAAGACGTCCACGCCAACGAATGGCTTGTCGATCAAGCGGAAGAGCCCTTGCAAAACGCCGTCCTCGCCCAGGTTCCCGTGAACGATTGGAAACAGGACGTCCAATTCCGGACGGTTGGCCAATTCAGCAATGTTGGCCAGGTTGGCTGGCTTGTCGCCCTTGGCGACCGTGTAGCCGTGGTCTTCCAGAACCTTGAATGAGTCTTCTTCACTGGTCAGGTACCCTTCATTGGTGATCCAAATTGGGTGCACGTCGAACTTGTCTTTGTCAATTGCCTTGTAGATGTTGCTTGCCGAGATGATTGAGACTTCATATTCTGAAGAACTACCACCAAAAATCAAGCCAACTTGTTTCTTGTTTGTCATGTTTGATTGTCTCCTTTTTGTCAACTCTATATTATACGTAAAACTAGCCTATTGTGGGCAAGAAAATGGACAATTCTTACCATTATTTAAGAGTTTCGTCATTGAAAGCGCTTAGTGGCAAAAAAGACTCATAATCGGCTATAATATAAGCTAGAAGGGGGTTGATGATTATGCGCCGCAAGCCAATTTTGCTTACCATTCCGCTCTTGCTGGGCTTCGCCTTGGCCACGCCGGTCAAGGCGGCTGCTTTCACGCCCCAGGAGCTGGCCGAAGTCAGACGCTTCCAGACCGAATACGCGGCTCTGGACAAGACTGCCTACTCCGCGCAGAACCTTTACGCCGTTAAACCATCGCTCAAACAGAACTTCAAGGCTGGGACCCTAAATCAAGCTTACGTTGCCTCCCAGCTGGCTTATATCAACTACTACCGCGACCTGTTTGGCCTGAAGGCCGTCAAGGCCACGGCCTCCGGCAACAAGAACGCGCAGACGACCGCGGCGGTCATGGCCGCCATCAATGCCAACCCGTTCGTCAACCAGCACGGCTTGCCAACGGACAAGCGGCCGGCCTTCATCAGCAAGAAGACCTGGCTGCTGGCCCAGGACGTCTCCAGCGCCGCCAACTTGAACTTCAACGCGTCAAACCAAAGCGCCGGTGACGTGATCACGGACTTATTGACCGACCGCTACAACCTTTCCGGTTCTGACACCGGCCACCGGGCCTGGCTCCTGTCCACCCGCCTGAGCAAGATCTCAGTTGGGGCGGCTTACGGGACCAACGGCTACCGCTACTCGGTCAACCAGGTCCTGAACCTGGGCGACGCCTACGCCAGCCCCAGCCGGGAAATGGTGGCCTACCCCAACGCCGGGGTCTTTCCAATTGAGCTTTTGAACGGGAAGAACATCGCCTGGTCCCTGTACTTCTCCACCAAGTTCTGCAGCAAGACCCCAAAGATCACGGTGACTGACGATGACACCCACAAGACCTACGCGGCCAAGACGGTTGCCAACTACAGCAGCTATGGCTTCGGGAACTTCCAAACGGTGCTCACCTACTACCCGGCCAACTTAAAATTGACGGACGGCCACCAATACACCGTCCGGGCCGGCAAGCTGGCCACTTACAGCTTCAAGCTCTTCAAGCAAAGTGACGCCACCCGGTCCTACGCCACTTCCGGGAAGGTTGCCTCCTCAAGCACCAGCAAGTCCAAGAAGGTCTCCCAGAAGGTCTTGAACGATAAGGGCCTGGCCAAGTACCTCTACAAGGTCGGCAAGAACATCTCCACGATCAAGTCCAGCAAGATCACGACGACCAAGTCCGTGACCAAGAAGGCCGCCAAGAAGACCAGCGCCAAGAAAAAGACCAAGAAAAGCAAGAAGCCAGCTGCCAAGAAAAAGACCAAGAGCAGCAAGAAAAAGGCTTCCAGCAAGAAGAAAGCCAAGGCCAGCAAAAAAGCCAAGAAAAGCAAGAAGACCAGCAAGAAAGCGAAAAAATAGCCATTGCCGCTATTGCAGACAGAAAAGAAAGAAAGTTCATGACTCACGATAAGCTAAATTGCATCAGCCACGTGCCGATTTTTAAGAACCTCCCCCTGGACCTGCGCCAGGAGCTGGTCAAGATTTCCACCCACCAGGAGCGCTTCAAGAAGGGCAGCCTGCTCCACTACCCGGGCGACGGGCGCCTGTCAGTCATGTCCCTGGATTCGGGCAAGGCCAAGATCTACAGCCTTAACGCCGACGGCGATGAGCAAATCATCGACGTCATGCAGAAGGGCGACATCAAAGGCGAGGAAAGCCTTTTTGACAGCCACGGCGATGACTTTTTCATTGAGGCCCTGGAAGACAGCACGGCCTGCTCAATCAACAGCCGGGACTTCCAGAACCTGCTCAAGCGATCCCCGGAAATGTCCCTGCATATGCTTAATGAATTTGGCAAGCGACTGGTCACTGCCCAAAGAAATGCCGTCCGCCGCAATTCCCTGGAAGCCGGCCCCCGTCTCTTCGCGACCCTGTGCGACTACGCGGACGAAGCTGGCAGCGCCACCTTCACCCTGCCCCTGAAGAAGAAGGACCTGGCCAGCCTCTTGGGCATCACCCCTGAAACCTTAAGCCGGGAATTCGCCAAGCTCAAGCACGAAGGCATCATCGACCTGCGCGGCAAGGTCGTGACGATCCTGAAACAGGACTAACCTTCTTCAATCAGCAGTCAAACAAGGGCATACGAAAATAGTTACATACATAAAACCAGCTCCCCGCCATAGCAGAGAGCTGGTTTTTATTTTCTTTATTTCTGTCTTGCTTCTTTTTTCTGCCTTTTTGGCCGCTGGCTTCCCTTAGCTATCGCGCGCTGAAGCCTGCCATGGAATGGCGCTGATCACGAAGATGATGGCGCCGGCGATGACGAAGTCCAAGAAGACCCCGCTGGCAATTTCCAGCCAGTAGCCAAAGTCCGCGAAAGCAATCACGGAGGTATCCATCAAAATCGGAATCATGGCCAAAAGTCCATAGACCAGCATCATGAAGAAACCAGCCCACATCAAGCCGGCCATTGCCTCGTGCAGGGCCGACTTAAAGATGATCCGCCCGAAGGCATCGCTCAAAAGCGACTGCAGGGCGATCAAGCAGACCGCGATGGCCAGCAGGTTGATGATGCGGACGATCGTGACGATATTGGCTTCAAGCATGACGCCCGCCAGGTCAAAAGCATTGGCCACAATGTAGGTGGCGGAAGACTTCTGCTTGCCCAGCTTCTTTCTGACGCTGGCCACTTGCGAGGAGTCGGTCTTTTCACTGACCAGGATCACCTTCTTGATGCTGTTGGCCAGGCGCGTATCATCCGTATGCAAAAAGTGCCAGCCATACTTGTAGTCGATAATCAGGTCTTCGACCGCTCTGGCCTGCTCATCAGAGATCAGGTTCTCGTCATCGCTGCTGCCGCCAACGATCGTGGCCAGGCGGTTGAAATGGCTGTTGACCATCTTGCTGACGACGACCGTGTTGCTCTCAGACTTGATTGCCCCCTTCATAAAGGCCGGATTGAGAAAAGTCCCCATCGCCATGGCCAGGCTGACCAGCAGGAAGACTAGGAAGGCCATGGGCCGCTTGTACGGTGCCCAGTCGTCTTTATACCGCTGGCTGCTTTCCCTGCGTCTGATCATTCTGGAACTTTCTGCCATCTAAACTACCCCTTAACTGTAAATGGTTTTTCCTTCGTCAAACATGGTGTCGATGGCATGGCGCACATCTTCCGTGCTTGCATCGTTGATGATGCCATGGCCTTCGGCCAGGACTTCGTCGATCGCGTCCTTGTCAGCGTGCACGAAGCTGAACATCAAAGAGCTGGTCGCGTAGTCCGCCATCTGCTCCGCGTTCAGGTGGTGCTTGCCGCGGTCGCGGTAAAGGCGGCCAACCCCGGTAACGATAAAGGCAATGCCAGTCCGGATTTCCTGGTAGTTGCTGTATTCCGCGAAGGCATCATGCGACTTCATCCATTCATCCAGCATTTTGCTCCAGTTGTCCAAAGAAGACTGGTTGGTGAAGGCCTCGGAAATCACGCGGTCCAGCCCCTTGTCTTCCATCCCCAATGAGGCAATGGTGTAGATCAAAGCCTTGACCCGGGCAAAAGGGTTCTTGGTGGTCGCGTGATAGTTGGCGTCGACTTGGTCCCACATCGTGTTGAACAGGTTTCTGACGATGTCGCTCATCAAGCGGGCCTTATGTGGATAATAAGACTGCAACAATGATTTGGAAATGCCTGACTTTTCCGCGATCATCTGCAATGATACGTGATCAAAGCCTTGAATTCTGATTAAGCGGAAGGTGTTGTCTAAAATTTCACGCCGCCGCTGCATATTTTTTCTTCTAGCCATCTAAAATTGTCCTTCCTTCAAAAGTTATTTAAAATTATAGCAATCTTTCCGGCCGATAATACATATACTTTAACCTTATTTAAGGAAATAGACAAAGAAAAAGCAAAAAGGGGAATGCCCTGACAAGCCTCCCCTTTAGTTGCTAAATTTGCTTTAGTCTTTGGTGAATCTGTTTTGTTCGTCAAAGATTTCGTGGATTGAACGGTCGTTGTAGATGTGATCAATCCCCTTGGCCAGCAAGCGGTCAACTGACAGGCGGACGATCCGGTCCGGATACTTGCTGTGCTTGATGGTGTCGGTTACCACGATCTGTTCCAGCGGCAAGCCGTTCAGAACCTTAGTCGCGTCTTGAGACAGCAAGGCATGAGTGGCAGCGGCATAGACCTTAGTCGCGCCGGCCGCGAAGACGGATCTGGTTGATGAAGCCAGACGGGTGCCAGTATCGATCAAGTCATCGATAATAATGCACTTCTTGCCTTGAACGTCGCCGATCATGTCGTGGACGCTGTCGTCGTATCTTGCCCCGCGCTGGTCAACGATCGCGATTGGCGCGTTGAAGTACTGGGCGAAGTTCCGGGCCAGCTTGGTGCCGCTGTGGTCTGGTGAAACGACAACGACGTCTTCTTCATCCTTGGAAACGATCCCGTTGTCCAGGAAGTATTGGGCCAAAATTGGAATGGCGTGCAGGTCGTCGACTGGCAGGTCGTAGAAGCCTTGGATTTGGGACGCGTGCAGGTCGATGGTCAGCAGGCGGTCAATGCCGGTCAATTGCAGCAAGTTGGCAATCAGCTTGGCCGTGATTGGCTCACGCGAGCGGGTCTTGGTGTCGGACCGGGAGTAGGCCAGGTAAGGAACGACACAGTTGACTGAGTGGGCTGAAGCCCGGTGCAGGGCGTCCAGCACGATTTCCAATTCCATGAAGTTTTCGTTGACTGGGTCTTGGACTGATTGAATGACGAAGACGTCGCAGCCGCGGACGGTTTCAGCGATGTTGACTTGGATTTCCCCGTCACTAAAGTGGTGAACGGAAGTTTCCAGCAACGGCACGCCCAAAATGTTGGCGACCTTTTCATTCAGTTGCGGGTTGCCGCCCAGGCCGATCAGCTTCATTGGGTGCAGCAAACTATGGATTTCTTCTTTTGATAATGATGTCATCATGAGCCCCTTAGAATCATTCACTAAACTCGTGCTAATTTTATGTCTACGTAAGTATTATATCAAAGGTTCGCCTTTAAGCAGTATTTCTTTGACTAATCCTTGCAAAAATCTTTTATCAGGTCCAAAATCTTCAGGCTGCCAACCGCGTAAGAATCGTGCGTCTGCCGCGGCATCAAGACCAGGCGGCCGTTTGGCACCAGGCTGCTGTACCAGCGGACATGTTCGACTTTTACCCAGTCGTTCTCCCCAACCACGCACAAGAGCGGGATCGTGATCTTTTCCAGGGATTCCGGCGTCATGTAGGATTCGGTCAGCTCCACCCGGCTGTCGCGGTCAAACTTGAGAAAGCGTCTGACCCCTTCCGTCAGGTAGTGATACTTGTGGATCCCATGCCCGTCGATAAAGACCCCGGCCACGATCGCCTTGCCCAACAAGTCGGGCTCCTGGCTGGCCAACATCATGGTGACCAGACCACCGGAGTCGTAGCCAAAGACGTAAGGCTTCTCCAGGCCCAGCTGCTTGATGAAGGCCGCCAGGTCTTCCACTTCAGTCTGGTAGTGCTCGGCGATTTCCCCGCTGCTCAAGCCATGCCCCCGCATGTCCAGGGCATAGACCGTGTAGTACAGGGACAGCGGCGCCATGACCTTGCTGTACATCCCCCCGTCCAGGTGGTGGCCATGCAGCAGGATTAGCGGGCGGCCTTGGCCCAGCTTTTGATAGTAGAGGTCAACTCCATTAACTTTGATGATCATCTTTGATTCCCTCGCTTAAAAATTTGCGCGAATACTCGCGCTTTGGGTGGATCTGGCGAATTTCGTGGCTCTTTCTCCAGTTGTGCCAGCTGTTCTTGACCACGATGGAGAGCATCAGGCAGTTGGCCCGGACGATGCTCATTGAGTGCGACCAGCTGACCGTGTGGACGGCGCTGTCCGGTCTTTGCCAGTAGTGGTAGAGCGGGATGGTATTAAAGTAGAAGTTCCGCACCTTGGTCAAATAGTCCACGTTGAAGACCTGGTCCTCCATCAAGTCCAGCTCCTCGTTGAAACGGATATCGTACTGGCGCACCAGGCTGGTCTTGTAGCACTTGTTCCAGGAGTAGCCGCGCACGGAGGAAGTGATGGTTCCCAGGATCTTGCGCAGCCCCTGCAGCTTGGTCAGCATCCCCGCGGCTGCTTTTGGCGCGATCGGCTTGGCCGTGATCTTCTCAGAATCCAGGTAGTAGCCGCAAGCGATATAGTCCCATTCCGGGTGCTCGCTGAACTGCTTGATAAAGTAGTCGGTATAGGCCGGATCAACCCAGTCATCGCCATCATGAAAGATAAAGTAAGGCGTGTCGACCAGGTCCAGACCCAGGTTGCGGGCCGCGGCCACCCCTTTGTTCTCCTTGACCACCAGCTTAAAGCAGCGAAAGCGGGCCGCGTACTTTTGGGCAATGGCCACGGTTTGGTCCGTGGAGCCGTCGTCGATGATCAGGAGCTTAAAATTCCGGTTGCTCTGTGCCAGCAGGTGATCCAAGGCTCTGGCAATGTATTTTTCCTGGTTGTAGACCGTCATGATCACGGTCAATTCAGGTTCACCAGTTTGGCTCAAGCGTCTCCCTCCTTCTTGTTCAGCTCATTCATACAATTAAATCAGATCTTCAGCAATTGAATCCATTATAACATCTATGCCAGAATTTTTTCGCCAGCCAGGGCAAACATGACAAAGATCACGGCGGGCGCGACTGTTAATTTTTTCTAAACGTCAGGGCAAAAATAGCCGGATCTAGTATAATAATTGGCGTAAAGGAGAACCAATCATGAAAAAACTAATTACGGCCTTGACTGCCGTCTTGGCCTGCTTCAGCCTTATTGGCTTTGCTGCCGGCCACGCCAGCGCTGCTGCTGACGATGCCGCGCCGGTAATTACCTTAGGGACGTCATTGACTTCTTCACAAGAGAAAGGGACTTTAAACGTATTAAAGGGCGCCTTGAGCGACTCTTCCAGCTACAACACGCTGACCGTCACCGGCAGCGACCTGGTGACCTACCTGAACCCGTCCGGCTCCAGCTTCACCAGCGCTTCCGGCGTCTGGTCCAGCGCGGCCATTGAAAAGACCAGCTCCGGCTCTGGGATCAACGTCAAGATCCTGGATTACAATGGAAGCAATAATATTACGACTATCACTGCTGACCAGTACAAGAACGCGGCCGTGACTGCCGGGATCACCGACGCCAACATTTATGTTACTTCCGCCGTGCCGATCGACGGGTCTGGTGCCTTGGCCGGAATCTACAAGGCCTATGCCAAGGCCGGCAACAAGCTCAGCCAAAGCCAGATCAATGCCGCTCAGAACGAAATGGACACCCTGAGCGGGATCACCAAGGAAAACAAGGGCAAGGATGGCTATTCCGACGCGCAATTAAACAATGCCGTTGCCGGAGCCAAGAAGGAAATGGCCGAAAAGGGCTCTGACCTTTCCAAGCAGGACATCATTAATATCGTCAACAACGAAATTAAAGACAACAACCTGGGCAATGTCATCACCAATGAACAGAAGAACCAGATCGTCAATATCTTGATCCAAATCCGCGACTCAGGCGCCCTGAAGTCCGGTTCCTTTAAACAGCAGGCCGCCAAGGCTATGGATTCCATCCAGAAAAATGCCCAAGGCATCTTTTCTAAATTGAATACTCAAGAGAACCGCAATGCTTTGCAAAAGCTTTGGGATGCCATCGTGGAATTCTTCACCAGCCTGTTTAACTCGAATAAGTAATTACCAATCCCGCCAGCTTTACTTGGCGGCAAGCAAAGAGTCTGGTAAAAAATCTAACGAATATAAAAGGCTTCTAGAAGTATAAAACTTCTGGAAGCCTTTTTATGTATCTCAAATCACGGCAGAGAGCTGCGGAAGCTCAAAAGTGCCCGGCGTCAATGTCTTAACATAATGACATTGAGTTTTCCCCAGACTCTTTATTATTTTTGCTCAGCTTCCATCTTGTCCATGGTGTGGTTGAGCAGGTGGTCAACATAGATGTTGCCGGCATTAACGTCATGCCCCTTAACCCATTTATAATGCAAGTTTGAGAATTTGGCCACTTCGGCATCAATCGCCTTCCACAGGTCCAGGTTGGCAATCTCCCCCTTGGCCTTGCGCCAGCCTTTAGCCTTCCAGCCAGCCATCCAGTGCTGGACGCCATTCAAGACGTATTGCGAATCCAGAGAATAAAGGACTGCCTGCTCCTGCAGCCCTAATTCCTCTAATTTCCGCAGACTTTCCAAAAAAGCCGTCATTTCCATCTTATTGTTGGTCGCCTGAAATTCGCCATCTGTCCCATCGAACTTCTGCCCGTCCGGCAAGACGATCAGGTAGCCCCAAGCCCCTGGGTCGGTTTCCTTGACGTGGCCGCCTTTATGAACCCCATGGTTGCGGCAGCCGCCATCGGTATAGACGTAAGCCGCGTATGGACCGTCCACCGGCACCGTGACTGCCGGATCACCTGGGTTGACCCTGATTTGGGCCGACCCGGCAGGATTTTTGGCTAATTGGGCCGATTTGCGCTGGATCTTGGCCATGGCATTTTCAAAGGTATTTTCAGCCTTTTTCAGCCCATCCAGGGCTTCATCCGCGCTAAAATCCATGAATTCAATGGCATCCATGGGATTGGCAAAGGACTTGAACTCTGCCCCCGGAAAGCCATCGACCTGGGCCTTGGCCTCCTCCCATGAGTGGTAGATGCCCGGCTCGCGGCCCTTGCGTACTGCGTAAAATTTCATGATAAAAATCCTTTCTCTGCTGCTTTTCGAGCAATCTGTCTTGCTGGTCTTGTTCGAGAACATGTTATCATAGTTAGGTATCAAGATGGCATTAGTGGTTTAGGAGGAAACATGCTTTTTTTCAATTCCAGAAAATACGCTGAAGAAACTGAAAAGAAACGGCGCAAGAACCAGGCCGGCCACTCCGTCAACCAAATGATTGCCCTAGGCCTGCTGGCCACCTTTCCGCCCTGCCGGATCTTCCTCAAGCTGCACCGCCCCAAGATTGCCGACCAGGCCACGGTTGAAGGGCGGCCTGCCGCGGCCGGCGAGCAGGTGCCCATTATCTACATCCATGGCTTCCGCGGCGGGGACTACACGACCAACGTCATGGTCCAGGCAGCCGGTCAAGCCAAGGGGGACAGCCGCTTTTTAAAGGTAGAGGCTGACCTTTTGGGCAACATCCGCTTGACCGGGACCTATACCGGTGACTCTCAGCCAATCATCCAGCTGGCCATGAAGGACCGCTTCGTTGGCTACCAGGGCATCAACTACTATCTCAGCTTCGTGCTGCCTTTTTTAGCCCACAAATACGGCTTCAGCCACTACAGCGCCGTCGCCCACTCCCTGGGCTCGCCCTGCGTGGTCGCCACGGAGATGCGCTTTGCCCAAAAGCCTGGCTTCCCGCGCCTGGCCAGCTGCGCCTTGATTGCCGGCCCTTTCAACGGGGTCATGTACCTGGGCGACATCCCCAACGTCAACCAGCTGACCGAAAGCGGGCGGCCATCAATGATGACGCCCCACTACTCTTACATGCTCCGCCACCGCAAGGACTTCAGTCCCAGCATCCGCGTCCTGAACATCTACGGGAACGTCCTGGACGCGACTAATTCCGACCGCTTCATCTCGGTCGTTTCCGCCAAGAGCATCCGCTACGTCCTGGCCCCCAATGCCCGCTTCTACCAGGAAGTCGAGGTCCGGGGCGAGACGGCCGAACACTCGCAGATGCACGATGAGCCCTTCGTCATCGGCATCCTGGATAAGTTTTTGGGCTTGCAATAATTCACGGGCAAGCGCAAAAATAGAAAGGCCATAGCAAGACCAAAATCACGCGAAATATAGAAAGGAGCAGATATGACAGCTTTCTCTTGGATCGACGTCTGGCACATCATTTTCTTCGCCAACGCGATTCTAGCCCTCTGGACCGTCTTCCACCGCAAGCGGTCGGTTGCTACCTCCTGGGCCTGGCTGATCGTTCTCCTGATCTTCCCCATCGGCGGCTTCATTGCCTACGGCTTCCTCGGCCGGGGAATTTCCCAGGAAAACCTTTTTGCCATCAACCGCCAGAAGCACATTGGCCTCTCCAATGTCCAGAAGATGATCACCAAGGCCCCAGCCAAGATCGACCGGGCCGACAGCTCCCCCAGCGCCAAGATCCTGATCAAGTACCTGGACAAGGACGGGGAGTCGCCCATCACCAAGAACAACAAGCTCAAGCTCTATACGGACGGTCACGACAAGTTCCGCGACTTGTTCAAGGACATCAAGGCCGCCAAGTCTTCCATCAACGTCGAGTACTACACCATCTATAACGACCAGATCGGCAATGACTTTTTGCACCTGCTGATCCAAAAGGCCAAAGAAGGGGTCCAGGTCCGCGTTCTTTACGATGCCTGGGGCTCCTTTGGGGCTTCCAAGGCCTGGTTCAACCAGCTGACCGAGGCTGGCGGGGACGTCCTGCAGTTCATCACTTCCAGGAACATGATCTCCAGAAACCGGATGAACTACCACCTGCACCGGAAGATCGTCGTCATCGACGGGGTCACCGCCTGGACCGGCGGCTTCAACGTCGGCGACCAGTACTTGGGCCGCAAGAAGAAGTTTGGCTACTGGCGCGACACCCACCTGCGCCTGGTCGGCTCAGCCTCCCTCCTGCTGCAGGAGCGCTTCGTCATGGACTGGAATGCCTCGGCCGCGAGAGAAGCGGAACTGATCTCTTTTGACGAGAAGCTGTTCCCGGATCTGGATGAGCAGGATATCGATGAAGACGACATGGCCGTCCAGGTCGTCTCCGACGGGCCGGACAACGACGAGCCCTATATGCGCAACGGCCTGGTCCGCTTGATGATGCTGGCCCGCAAGCGGGTCTGGATCCAGACTCCCTACCTGATTCCGGATGAGGCCATGGTGGCCGCCTGGCAGATCCTGACCGCCTCGGGCGTTGACCTGCGGATCATGATCCCCTGCATGCCGGACCACCCCTTCATCTACCGGGCAACCCAGTGGTACGCCCGCCAGCTGTCCAAGATCGGGGTCAAGATCTATACCTACAACAATGGCTTTTTGCATGCCAAGACGATCATCGTCGATGACAAATACGCCACGGTTGGCAGCGTCAACCAGGACTACCGCTCCTATGACCTGAACTTTGAGGACAACGTCTTCGTCTACGACCGCGGCTTCAATAAAGAGATGGCCGACCAGTTCGAAAAGGACCTGGAAGCCTGCACCCACATGACGCCAGAGATGTTCGACCAGCAGTCCCACTTCATGCATGCCCTGCAGAGCTTCTCCCGCCTCCTGTCGCCAATTTTGTGAAAAAATATGAAAACATGAAACTACTTTCATAGCATTTTGAAAAATGCCCATTTTTTTGATCCGTTTTCAAGAAAACACTTTCTTTTTACCGGGTCCTTATGATAGAATTGACAAATCAGCATTTTAGCCGCGACCAGCGCTAAGTAATAGTACCCCACGGTTAAAATGTTTTTTTATGTGTTTGTCGTGTTTTTATTGATGTCAATTCACGAGATTATAAGGAGCAAATAGTAAATATGGGTATTTTTGTCGGACTGGTCCCAGCCTTTGCCTGGGGCGTCCAATCAATCGTAATGCAGAAAATCGGCGGCAAGTTCACCAACAAGGTCGTGGGCATGACCATGGGGACCTTCCTTTTCGCGGTGGTCGTCAGCTTGATCAAGACCCCGCAGCACCTGACGGGCAACCTGCTTCTGGGTTCCGTGCTTTGCGGGATCTCCTGGACTATCGGCCAGCTGCTGCAGGTCAAGTCCTTCGACATCTTTGACGTGTCCCAGGCCATGCCGATCAGCACCGGCCAGCAGCTGGTAGGGACGGCCCTCTTCGCCGTCTTCTACTTCCATGAATGGACCAAGACCTGGCAGTTGGTCCTGGGTGCGGCCGCGATCGCTTTGATCATCTTCGGGATCATCTCCCTGTCCTACTCTGAAAATAAGGACGCGGCTGGCAGCAGCCTGCAAGGCTTGATCTTGCTGACCATTTCTTCCGTTGGCTTCGTGGGCTACGCCGTCTTGCCGCGGATCTTCAACCTGAACGGGTGGGAGATGCTGCTGCCGCAAAGTCTGGCCATGTTCCTCTGCAGCCTGATCTACTCCCTGACCGTTGACCGCAAGGACACCTTCAACAAGGAATCCTTCGCCAACATCCTGACCGGGCTCTGCTTCGCGGTGGCCAACCTGGCCCTCCTGTTCTCCAACCAGTTCAACGGGGTGGCCGTTGGCTTTACCCTGTCCCAGCTGAACGTGGTCATTGCCACCCTTGGCGGCATGTGGATCCTGCATGAAATGAAGACCCACAAGGAAATGCGCCACACCCTGCTCGGCCTCTTGCTGGTCGTGGCTGGGGCCATCATGATCGGCCTGACCAAATTCTAAGAAAAAACAACGCCTTCCAAAGTTTTTCTTTGGGAGGCGTTTTCATGTTCCATAAATTTATCTTTTATATTAAAATTATCATTATCTTTAGACAATCTTAACCATTTGCAAGGAGACGGTTGCCATGCCCCACAACAAGGCCCCATGTGCTTTGGCCAATTTTTGGAATCAGCAATGCATTTGATTTAACTATTTTGGAGAAAAAGCACAAACAATGATCGAAGAAAAAGATGACATGCTCCCCCGACCAAGGTCGGGGGTTTCTTTATAGGCTAGTGCCCACGCGCAGCCTACAGCTTCTGAGAACGACCAACTTATTCTTGCAAGCAGGCTTGACCGAAGCCAAGCCTGCTTTTTTACTGGTTCTGTCCAGCAAGCTGAACAGCAGTGCAAAAACAGAGGTCAGTCTATTTATCACGGAAGTGCCCCCTCCGACGATTCCGCCAAGCCGCATTGACTGCTGCTTGACG